>DPVY01000233.1 GCA_003527965.1 Fidelibacterota bacterium | reverse complement strand
AAAACCAATTACCCCAGATTCCCTGCGAAACGACCAAGCCGCTAATTGCCAGCGGTGTATCGGCGGCAAATGTAGTCGCTACCATTGATGTACCAAGAATCCACCAAGGCATTCCCTGCCCGGCAGCAAAATAATCTGATACACTTTTCCGGCTTCGTTTTGAATAATAGAGACTAATCGCAATTGTGATAAGAATAAACGCAGCAATAATAATCCAATCAATCAATGCGATAGGGCTTTTCGTTGTGAATTCCACAAGTTCAATGTTGTTCATAGAATTTATTCTCCTTAGTTTTTTGTTTTATCTATCTATAGTCGCTGATTAATAATAATTTTAATTTAAATAATCATGTTGATGCTGTCAAAGTCTTATTTCAACAGCATCATTTTACTTGTAAACACATGCTGTTTCCCTTGCTTTTCAGAAGGGACCATCTGGGTGCGTATAAAATAAATACCCGAAGCCAAACCACTGCCGTTAAATTGAACATTATAGTTGCCCGTTTGATAGCGCTTATCGGATAGCGTGGCAACGCAGCTGCCGCTCAAGTCATATATCTCAATCTTTACATGACTTTCCTCCGGTAAACTGAACGGTATGGTTGTCGTTGGATTAAAAGGATTCGGATAGTTCTGGGCAAGAGCATATTCTTCCGGAATGAACTCGTCTTCCTCCTCTTCTTCCCAGTACGGAACACCTTTTTTCTGCAGCATCATCCCCTCACTAATCTGATCCTCCATATCCTCCATCTCTTCTTCAATGAGCGCAATCATCGTACTATCAAAACTGTATTTCTCCATAACCTCATCCAAACAAGATTTCCCATTCATAATATCCCCTGTATGAATGTAAGTGAGGGCTAAATCTTCCAATACACACATCCGAGCCTCACTCAGCCAGTCTTTATCCTCAGCCTCTGCCTTTTCAAACTCCTTCAGTGCTTTCTTGGAAAGTTTAATAACCTTATCCACATCCCCCTCCAGGCTTTTCCAGAATACCTTTTTGCGAAGAACAAACTTCCCTAGCTTCTTTGACTTATGTTTTGAATATAGTTCCGTGAGATATTCATAAAACCGATCCTTCTCGCCCAACTCATCCTCAAGGTCAGAGCGAATAATACCATATAACTCACTAAATGCCTCGATAGCTTCAGGTGTATCAGGACTCTCTACAATTACTTTTTTCAATTCCTCGATTCTTTCTTTTAAGTCTTTGTCTTCAGAGGCCAGCATCTTTGCAGCACCGCCAGGCCCTGTAGAACCGAGCCAGTCTGGCTCACTGGTTATGCGACTAGAAGTGCTCACACTGCCATAGGTTTGAGGTCCATTAGACCCCCACCAGCAATCCAATGCCCACAACAGGGGATTTCCTGCACGGTTCCAGACCTCATACGCATCATAAGGGTTACTTACTACCTCATCATAAATGGCGTTTAGCCCACCGACAGTAGGCACCCCCAACTCTACACGAGGACTACCATAATCAGCCACAACCTCATAACCATAGTTATTCCGTATCGTATTATACCCTAAGGTGTTATTCACACGCCCAGACCAAAACCTAAGATAGTCCCCATCCCGGGTGTAGATCCCATTAAGGGGGATACTTGGACCGCCATAACCATTGTTCTCTATCACATTCCAACCAAACTTTAAAAAATTCTCTGCAGTACTATAGAGACCATACCAGAGGCTGTCTGCTAATTTTAGACAGCCTTTTCATTTATAATTTTGTAATTATTGTGATCTTTTACCCCATAATCACCACGACTTCATTGATCGAACCGGCTTCCTGGGGCGGTATGGGGCATTCGACAGTCTTTCCATTTAGAGTTACCGACTTAACACCTTTTTGTACACTGACCGGATTTTCTACGATGATCTTGTATGTTGCTTCTCTCCATTTGCGCTGAATCTCAAATCCCTTCCAGTCAGCCGGAATGCAGGGGTCAATCAACATGCCATCAAAAGTTAGCCTGATGCCAAGCATCCATTGAGTTGCTGCTATGTAAAACCAGCCGGCAGATCCTGTGAGCCAGGGATGTCTTGCCCGGCCAAAAGCAGTGTGATCTTTACCCATGATAAACTGACAATACGAGTAGGGTTCAGCTTCACGAATTTCGATGATATCATTTTGATTATAGGGCAGGATCGCGTCGTAAAACTTCATTGCCCGATCTCCTCTTCCTAAAATACACTCGGCGATTATTGCCCAGGGGTTGGAATGACTAAAGATCGCGGCATTTTCCTTAATGCCCTTATAAACACGGGTCACATAGCCAATATCGTCATTTGGTTTTAAATAGGCAGGCCATAACAGATGGAGACCATATTGAGAATACAGATGTTTATTCACAGCATCCATGCACATTTTGCCCCTCTCTTTAGAGGCCACACCTGAATAGACGGCCCAACTCTGGGCATTCAAAAAGAGTTTGCCCTCTTCGCAGCTCCGATCTCCGATCTTTATATTCTTACCCGTAATTCCCCGAATATACCATTTGCCGTCCCAAAGTTCATTCTCGCAAGCCTTTTTTACCTTTTCACCTATAGCCTTGTATTTTTGGACATCTTGTCGCCGACCCAAGTATTTAGCGGCTTCAATAAAAGCCTGCAATGCCCAGTAGTGCATAAAAGACACCATCGCGCTTTCGCCCCCACCCAAGTTCAAACAATCGTTCCAATCTGCTCTTAAGCCTTTGCAAATTCCGGTTTGACCGACATGTTCAGCGGAGAAATCCAAAATCTTTTTCAAATGTTCATAAACCGTACCCTCTCCCTTATCGGCATAAGGGATCAATTCATCAAAAAAGGCAGGATCGCCCGTTTCCTTCACAAATTCACAAATTGTTACCACGAGCCAAAGCGCATCATCGGCGCAAACATCTTCTATGCCATGCACGATATTTTCCGGGCAGGATGTGGGCACAACCGTTGGAAGCTTTACTCCCGATAGTTTATCTTCTTTCGGTTTAAATTCCTCTGGATCAAAAAGGTGCAAACCATATCCAATACTCGTATGACCATGTAGAAGTTCAAGAATGCGCTGCTTACATTTGTCAGGATTGGTATGGACAACGCTCATAATATCCTGGGATGTATCGCGATAACCCAGCCCGGTACGTCCACCGACTTCAACAAACGAGGCAAACCGCGACCATACTAAGCAGGTTTCAGCCTGATAGAGCGTCCATATATTGAGCATGGTGTTTATACCCTGGTGGGGAGTTTTGCACTGGAAAACAGACATCTTTTTTTTCCAGTATTTCTTTAACTCTTCAAAAGCCTTTTCAACATTGTCGAAATCCGAATATTTTCTCTTGATTGAAATGCCCTTTTCTTTTCGCGAACCAACGCCAAGCATAAAGATTAGACGCGTTTCTTCCCCGGGAGCAAGTGTCAAACGCTTATGTAAGGAGCCACAATGGTTGCCACCCAATTCAGAACTATTATGACATTTACCATGTTCTACAGCTATGGGATTGGATTCTGTTCGATAATTACCAATAAACTTGTCTCTGACACAATCGTAGCTGTTGGGCTCGAAATTGGCAGCGAGGAAATGATATGTCCGGGGTTCATAGAAAAAGTCAAATTCAATGATGCCGTCTTTGTAACTGGAGCCACTTGCGTAGAGACTCATTTGAAAATTTTGGTTGTCGAGCTCGACATGTTGAAAGGAAAACTCAAGATAAGAGAAGACACTGATATTTCGCTTCTTATCACTCATATTTTTAATGTTAACATCCCAAATTTCCACATCATCATCTATGGGAATGAACAGGATCTGCTCTGCATGAATTCCCAGATAATCACACAGAAATTTGGAGTACGAAAGGCCATGCCTTACTTCATATTTTGCTTTTTTCAGATCCTTGCCCACTGGCTGCCAAGAGACAGACCAGTATTCATTTGTATCATCATCCTTTAAATAAACATAATGTCCCGGTCGGTCCAAAGGCACGCCATTAGGACGAAAGCGCGTAATCCGGCTGTGCTCAGCTGATTTATAAAAGGTGTAACCACCCGCATTGTGTGAAATCACGGTGCACAAATCCTTTACACCGAGGTAATTGGTCCAAGAAACCGGTATATCAGGGCGTTCTATCACATATTCTCTTCTTTCATCATCAAAATAACCGTAACGCATATTTTTACCCTTATTTTTTATGCTCCTATTGAAGCCTTTCTAACGACAATTGCTCTAAAGACATCTATACGACTGATCCCATTTTCCGAGGGACATTGGAATAATCTTTTATGTATTTCGTTACTGTTGGTTTGGATAGCATTGTTGTCCGACTTATTTTACGAACCTTTTTACCATCTCTGAAATACTGTATTCTTACTTGTTGTTTCTCATTCAATGCTATTACCTTTTTTCCAGATTTATCATCCGAAGATTAACAATACCAGTAAACTTCTCAATCGAAATTGTGTTAAAGTCTTAATTTAAATTATACATTTAAAGAGCAATCTTAAATTGTTATATTTTACAAGTACATTTATTTTTACTTTCAAATTCATTTTTACGGATAACCCGTAAAAAATTAATTCTTTCTTCTCCATCCTGCATCTTTTTTCACGGGTAGTTATTTAATTGTATACTTTTTCTACCATTCACTCAATCCTCTTACTATATAATATAAACAGTACTTGGTTTCTTTTCAAGCAAAACTTACTAAATTTTCAAAATACTATATTGAAAGGAAACTATCTCAATATCAGTATATTTTAATGATTTACGTGAATTCAACTACTAAGTGCAACTCGGGAGCAATTTGGAAAAGTGGGTCCCGATTAGTCGGGACCGTATCATTTCTACCTGTGCGTCTGC
>DPVY01000287.1 GCA_003527965.1 Fidelibacterota bacterium | reverse complement strand
TGCTAACACGGAGATAAAGCCTTTGGGGTTGAATATTATACTGGGGCATAACCAGGTGGGCAAGAGCGCTATAAGAGACGCTATGCGCTATGCTTTAACGGGTTCCGCGAGGGGTATGAATAACCGGGCAGGGCAGGATCATTTGATCAAACATGGCGCAAACAAGGCTGAGGTTGAGATTGAGATTGACGGGATGGAAATATTGAGAACTACGAATAACCGGCTGGCTATTAATGGTATAAACAAACAGATGAAATCCGGGCAGCAGGAAATACTGGACGGTATTGGAGTGAGCGCAGAAACGCTGTCAATGTTATTTGACACTTACAAAATTTCAAAAATGGACGCGCTTGAACGGCGGAAATATTTCTCTAAGATATTTCAAGTTCAGACCAGCGACGAGGAGTTTGCGGACTTATTGAGAAAGAACAGGATAGAGCAGCGGGTTATAGCGTTGTCAATGCCCTCTTTCAGCTCGGGCGGGTTGAAATCAATTTATGACCTGGCGGTAGAAAAAAGGCGGCAACTGAAAAGGGACTTGTCTGATTTGGAAAACAAGCAGGACCCGGAGAGTGTTATTGATGTTGAAGGTGAAAGTATTGATCTCAAAAAAGTAAACGCTGGCGCCATAGTGGACAACATTACGGCATTGTCAAGAGAGTTGGGAAAATTAAGAACTGAAAAAGAGACGGTACAAAACAGGGCAATAGAGAACGAACGGCGGGAGCGTGAAGTTGGGCGCTGTGAAAGCAACCTGAAGAAATTAAATAAATACCTGAAGGTCAACAAAGAGCAGTTTGAAAATCAGCAGAAGATAGCGGCTGAACTAAAGGTGGTTAATCAAAAACATGCTGAAATGAGAGATGAACACGATCGGATAGTTGCGGAAATTGATAACACTATAATGCTGCTTGGCATCGTAAAGAAATTGGATTTATGTGAATCATGTGACAGGAAGTTAAGCGGCGAATTTAATGATAAATTAAATAATTTGTCATTGGAAAAAGACAAAAGATTGTTAAAAGTAGGAGAAGTGCGGGAGCATATTAAGAACCTGGAGTGTGGTTTGGAAGATGATATTCGGGTTGAATATCAAAGCAAGGCAAATGACGTAAAGTCCTGTGAGACAGATCTTGAACAGGCAAGGGCGGCATATGAAGGTGATACAAAGGATGATGTGTTTGTATTAGAATCTAAGATAAAGCAGATGGAATCTACTATAAGCCGGAAAAAACTGATATTGTACAAGATTGAGGAATATAATAGGGCAAAAAGTGGATTCATTTCTATCGGCGCTGAAATTAATACGGTTACAACGGAAATAGAGAATTGGGATAAATTAGCGAAGTTTGTGAACCCGGAGAGCAGTAATCTGGTTAATCCTATTTACAAACAGCTGGCTGAAAGGATTGAATATACTTCAAGTTTATTTAACTCTGATATAACAGTAGATGAGAATACTTGGGATATATGTTATAAGAACGTGCCCCTGGAATTTTGCAGCACGTCGGAGAAATATGAAGCCGGTATAGTGATACAAGACGCTGTATCGTATCTGCTTGGGATAGGGATACTGTTTTTGGATGGAGTGGAAATATTTGTAGGTGAAAAGAAAGTGGAGTTCAGTCATGCGGTCAAGCAGTTATCAGCGGACTATAATAATATATTTATGTTCGCAAGCGTTAAGGACAGACCGGTAATATCGGGTAATGGCGTGAACTATATCTGGGTTGACAGCGGTAAGGTGGAGATGTCTTAACTACGAATTACACGAATTGTACTAATTAAGAGAGAATAAAAGAAAATGCGACGGATCAAGGGGAAGTCACAGTAGATGAATTTTATAGAAAAGAGGAGTTGAAAATGTCAAAGAAGATTGAATTGTCACGCGGGATCGACGCCTGGAGCGCCGTGCATCTGTTGGGCTGCTATTTCCTAATGACGATAATTAAGTCCTGGGTGATCGTATTATGTCTCGCGATATGGTGGGAGTTTTTGGACTTCTGTTATTCGTATTTACGTTATCAAGTTCCGGAATGGGTATCATCGATATTCGATCCCCGCGGCGCGGACATCATGGATATTGTTTTTGACGCCATCGGGATTGGTCTCTATATCGGGCTTGCCTATTTAAACTTTGTTTAATATTGGAGTTATGATATGCACTTAAACACATGGACAGCGAATAACAAACACTTCGTCTATATCGTTGAGACAGGTATCTGTGCGGAGATTATTAATGACGTTCTGCGGGTGATCAGGACTTACCAGTGTAAAAACAGGCGCTGCAAGCTGCGGTTCACGTCGCTGGAGAAGATCGAGAATGGCTGTAAGAAAAGGAAGTATAGGAAGTCAACTACGAATTACACTAATTACACTAATGTTTTTTTTGTCCACTAATTACACAAATTAATTAATAAAAAAAGGAGAATGGATATGAGACACATAGAACTTGGGATAGACGGAAACTGCGGAGATAGCAGCCCCTATGGAAACGAATGTGGAATCATGAATAATGTTTCAAATATAACAATTATCACAATCTGTCCTTACATCTACGTTTATTACAAGGGGCGTGAATTTTGTTATAATAGCAAGAGTTGGGTTCTATGTCTTTTAAAATCAATTATCAGGAGGAAGCGATGAAGTTAATTATGTATTTGACTGATTATTTTCTGGGAATATGTAGGGGTGATCATTATGCGATTGCGTCGTTGATTGCCTTCGTGGTAGCTGTAGTTGCTTTTATTATTTTAAGAGGAGGTATTTGATGAAAGTTTGCTACTTCGACACGGAAACAACAGGATTAGACCCTATTAAGAATGATATTATTCAGATTGCCGGAATAATTGAGATCGATAAAAAAGTAGAGGGTGAATTTAAATTTAACTGCCAGCCTTTTTCATATGAAAACATATCACAGGAAGCTCTCAATGTACATGGTATGAGTATTGATGATATTAAGAAATTTGATAAACCGCAAGTTGTTTATAATAATTTAATTAATCTGTTTTCACGATATCTCAACCGCTATGATTGCAATGATAAGTTTTATCCTGCCGGGCAGAATATAAGGTTCGATATAGACTTTTTAAAACAATTTTTTATTAAAAACCGGGATAAATATTACGGATCGTGGTTTAATTATCGTGCTATTGATTTAATATCTTTATCGGCAATATTGGAATATACTGGAAGTATTTCTGTTAATAATCTCAAATTAGAGACTATTGCCGAATATTTTGGATATGAACTAAAAGCACATGATGCGCTGGAAGATATAAAGATGACAAGAAAACTGATAAGAGAAATAATTGAAAAATATATTAATACATAAAGAATTATTGAAAGCGAGAACACCTGAATTTTTTGTCTTGACATTATTGTCAGGGCGGTGTATCTTGTGAGTGATGAAAAAGAAAGTCGAAAGTGAAAAACTACAAATTTAAAATATTCGGGATACTGCCGTTTCTGCGTTTTGCGGAGAGGTGTGACTACCTTTCATCGACGGCGGTATCTCGTTTATATTTGGTGGTGTGAGATGAATAACTATAATGAATATCATAGGTTATTGGATTCTTTTAAAGAGATTGGTTTTATTCTTATACAAATCAAAAAAACAAGTGAAAGTAATGAGTAGAATACGATATTTAAAACCAGATTTTTTTAAGGATGAGGATTTGGCCTTATTACCATTTGAAGTAAGATTGTTTTTTGCAGGTTTATGGAATTTTGCAGACAAGGCGGGGAGGCTGGAAAATCGACCGAGAAGATTAAAAATTGAAATATTTCCCTATGATAATGTTGATGTTGAAAAATGTATTAAAACATTAAGCAAACCTAAAAATGGTTCTAATAAGCCTTTTATTCAAGAATATGAGGTTGATGATTGTCAATATATTCAGATAATTAATTGGGAAAAACATCAAAAACCACATCACACTGAAAAAGACAG
>DPVY01000117.1 GCA_003527965.1 Fidelibacterota bacterium | reverse complement strand
GTGTCATCGGTTGAACCGTCGTCAATTAGCAGGACTTCGAAGCGATCATGGGAAAAACTCTGGTCATTAAACGAGTGAATCAGATCGATGACCTCGTCGGAACGGTTGTATGTCGGAACGATGATGGAAAAAAAATACGGTTTCATTGTTTTTTCGATTTCTGGTGATAGGCGATCATTTCACTAATCAGTCCCAGGGAGAAAAATTGCATACCGAACACAATAAGCAATACACCCAGCATCATAAGTGCGATATGCTTCTGAAACGGTTCCCCGTAGGCGTATTTCAAGATGAGCAGGTAGATCTCGGCGATCAATCCGACTGAAACAAATGCCATCCCCCAGAGTCCGAAAAAGTGCATGGGTCTCCGAAGATATTTCGTTGTGAATAAAACGGTCAATAAGTCCAAAAATCCTTTGTAAAACCTGCTCATTCCGTATTTGGTCACACCATATTTTCTGGGAAAGTGACGCACTTTCATTTCGCCGCTGACGAAGCCGTTCATCTTAGCCAATACGGGAATGAAACGGTGCATTTCACCGTATAAATTAATTGATTTGACTACTTCCGACTTGTAAACCTTGAGACCATTATTCATATCATGAAGCCGAATCCCGGTCATAATCCGGGTTGCAAAATTGTATATTTTTGAGGTGTGCTTTTTAATAAAACGATCCTGGCGGTTTTGTTTCCAGCCCGAGACGAGATCATATTTTTCTTTTTTTATCAATTCAATCATTTGGGGAATAGCTTCCGGATCGTCCTGGAGGTCGGCGTCGATAGTCGCAACGAATTCACCATTTGCGGCAGCAAAGCCGTCATTTAAAGCTGCGGCTTTGCCCCGGTTGACGGGAAAGCGGATCACCCTTGTATTGCTGTTGCCATTCACGAGTTCCTGTTCGACCTCGTAAGATCCGTCGCGGCTGCCGTCATCAACGAAGATAATTTCCAGATCGTAAGGAGTTTTCTGAAAGGCGGCGCATATTTTTTGATGCATCTCTTTCAGGGATTCGATTTCATTATAAACGGGCACGACGACTGACACTAAATTCTGTTGGCTGTTTTTTTCCACGTTTACCTCAAGGTTGCTCGGCATTTTCATCAAATTAATTTAATTAATTCATAGCGGAATCGGGAGTAATGAATTTTTATGGAGATATTTTGAGCCGTTGAAATTTTTATTAGCGTCGGTAGCCATATCCCATGTCCAATGTGTTTATATCCATCATAGGATACGCTGAATTTTTGATTTTCAGCAGGGTTTTTGACGATGATTGCCGTGAGACGTTTATGGCTATCGTAGGATAACTGGTATTTGGGGGCGGATTCGATTTGCGGATGAGCGGATTCCGGCGGTGGAAATCCTAACAACAGATAGCGTAAATCTTCAACCGGAATATCGGGAATTTCATACCCGCTGCTAAATTCAGGCCATTTCAGCCCCGAATAATATTTACCCCGCCGTTGCAGCCAAAGAATATATTCATTGCCAGTGAGATCCAGCTCAGCCTGCTTTCGTCTCAGAGGACCTTTAAATTGCATCTTAACCGTATCGATTTGTTGATAGAGCACGTTGGCGAACAGAGAAATATCATCGTCGGGAGTGTCGATCTCAATCCGGGCATCCATCGAAATTGACTTAAATTGCACCGGAAAAGAGGAAACGGGCACATAGTAAGGGCTAAGGATTTCGCTTGATTTTTCACGATTAAAGGGGGATATAATTGAACAGCCGTGCAGGATGAGTCCCAGGCTCAAACCGGCGCAAAGAGTAGGGAGTGATTTATTTGAAAATTTTTTGTTTAAGTCCTTCATTATCCGGATCTAATTCAAGCGCACGCTGAAAATATCCCCTGGCATCATTCGGTTTATTTAACCGCAACAAAATATCTCCCAGATGTTCCAAAACTTCCGGGTTGTCTTTTGTTATTGACAGTGCTTTTTCAACATACTCTTTTGCTTCTTTATATTTGCCTGATAGAAATAGCAGCCAGCCTTTTGTATCCAGATATGAAGCATTATCGGGATCAATATCCAGCGCTTTTGTAACCATTTTAAAGGCTTTATCAAGGTCTTTTCCTCTTAGCGCGAGGCTATATGCGAAATTATTTAAGGCCACATCGCTCCCGGGGTTTTGGGCAATAATCTCAGAGTAAAGACTGTCGGACAATCCATACATTTTCTGAGCATCCCAGACATTTGCCAGCATCAATTTCGCCTGGAGGTTTTCCGGGTCGATTTCCAGAGCTCTCAATAAACAGGTTTCGGCTGATTTATAGTCCTTCTGCCGGTTATATACATTGGCTTTGATAATCGGGAAATAGGCTTGCTTCGGAAATTTAATAATAGCGGAATCAGCAAGGTCAAACAGCGCTTCGAATTGGTCGAGTTTAGAATAGAGGAGAGCCAGACTGATATAGGCGCTGATGCTGTCCGGATGTTGCCTTATCATCTCATGTAAAAAAAATTGGGCTTCATCGTTGCGATCGCTCCGGGATAACAGGTCGCCGTATCTCTCCCGGATGCTGATGTCATCAGGAATAAGTTTGATTAGTGATTCATACAGGTTGAGAGCCGTGGAGATATCGTTTTTCATCAGGGCGATATCGGAACGATACTTATAATAGTCCGGGTTTTCGGGATTATATTGGACTAAAGTATCATAATATTTTGCAGCCCGATCGATATCCTGAAGGATGAATGATATTTCTGCGGCTTTTTCGAGAGCTTTAACCTGGTTATGGTCCTTTTCAAATATTTTTTCATAGGACTGAACGGCTTTTTCAAGTTTCCTGTTTTTGATATATACAGCCGTCAGTTGATAAGCCAGATCTACATTTTCGGGATAAGCATTGCACAGGATTTCGTATTCCGCTTCGGCGCGCTTGTTATCCCTGGTTAAAAAACAGACCTGAGCCAGAATTTCCCGGCTTTCCAGGTCGTTTGGTTCGAGACGGAGAGCCTGTTCAAGAGCAGCAATACCACGGTCGATTTTACCCAGATTTATGTAAGCTTTTGCCAATGAAACATAAATCGTGTAGGAACTCTGATCATAGCGCAGAGCATCCTGGTATTCCAGAACCGCCATGGCGTGATTGCCCTGCATGGCTTGATTTTCACCAGCCATGAAAAACTCAAGCGCCCGGGAGTCATAGGATTTGGTTGAATCGGGAAGTTTATCACCGGATGGCTCAGGAACGCCGGCAGGATGAAAACTACATGCCGAAAAAAACATCCCTAGAATACAGCAGACTGGTAACGATAATTTGTAATATTTCCCGTTAATGCTTTTCAATTTATGCCAACACTCCCCCTTTTACGGTTCTGTAAAACTCAGCGATGTCCGATAAAATTTTTCCGGAATGATGTGAGAATCCGGGACTACTTGTAAATCTCGTTCCTGTTGCAGCCGCAAACACCCACCATTTTCTCTCTGAAACGAATAGAATCATTAGTCGGATCTGTCATTGTAACGACATGTTTAACTAATTCTATTGCTTCTCCACAAACGGCGCAATGTTTTTTGTTGTCTTTCAGAGCCTTAGCGGCTTTATCAGCAAATCCTCTTGTTACTCGTTTTGCCATGGTTCTTCTCCTTTACGATTCACGTTCAAACACAACTACTTGATTACCGCCGGCCCGCTTTGCTTTGTACATAGCCATATCCGCACTGGAAATAAGGGACTGTATATCTTCGCCGTCACCGGGGTATTTCGATATACCGATACTGATGGTTATCCGTTCGGTCATTTTGCCTTTATTAAATAAAAAATTACGCATATTAATGCAAATTCTTTCGGCTGTTTTAATGCAATCATCGTTATCGACGTTGATCAATATAACGGCAAATTCTTCACCGCCGTAACGCGCTACGGTATCAATGGTACGGACGCTGCTGCGTATGAGTTTAGCAGATTTCTTAAGCACGTAATCGCCATGCAGGTGCCCGTAAGTATCATTAATCCGTTTAAAATTATCTAAATCGAGAATTAATAGCGTGATCGTGCCGCCATATCGCCGGCTACGTTCGATTTCGACCTGTAACAGATCCTTAAAAGCACGATGATTATAAAGATTGGTCAGACCATCGATCATCGCGAGGTCTTTCATTGATTGATAGATCATCAGCCGATTAAAAATTGCGCTGAAATTTTTACTGAAAAGCTTTAGTGTATTTATATCATCTTTCATATAGCTATTGCTTCTGTAGCTTTCCAGTAAAACGCCTCCTGAAATTATTGATCCTGTGATAAAAGGTACTCCGGCAGCGGAACGAAAGGGAATAATTTTCAAATCATCGGGCTGGAAGCGAAATTCGATTTCACTTTTATCGTAATCGTTAATTAAAACCGGTTTGCCGCCGTTGATGATTGGATCCCAAACACCATTTTGGGCTGTGATTTCATGCCCGATAGTGTAATCGGCTTCGGAACCTTCCACATATTCGATTACCAGTTTCTGAGAATCTCTCTCGTTGAAAAATGCGAAAGTTAATTTATCAAAAGTAAAATATTTCTTTAGAATAGCTGCGGCTTGTTTATAAAGTTCGTGGGGTGCAATACCCAGAGAGATTTTGGTGTTCAGCCGGCAAAGATCACGGAAGAAGTTGGCATAGGTTTCTTGTTGGTCGATAATATCAATTTGCAGAATGGCATTGGCATAAAGTTCTGCAAATGAGTTAACCAACTCAATATCTTCCGCACCCCAGGCTTGTTTATCGATACTGTCCAGACCGATAAATCCGACAAAGGATTTATTGACCAATATGGGGATAAGCATCAAAGTTCCGATCTTTGGCTGGTTTTGATAATAAATGAGATGATCGGGACCGATCTGATCTGATTGATACAACACGGCTTTGGAATGAAGATGATAATCCTTAAATACTTCACCATCAGCGGAAAAAGTGTCTGTTGGCAATGACTGTTGACTTGACGAATGCTCCTGCCGGATGTAAGTGTTAGCCCTTCGGTTAAACAGATAAATAACAACAGTTTGAGCCGTCAGTGAGGCATAAATAATATCGATCAATTGACGGGTCAAAAGTTGATAATGTTTTTTCGTATCAACATTATAGCGGGTCCCGGGAGAAGCATTGGTGATATTATCTTTACGGGGCTCAGCGTCCGATGAAGAAATTTCAATAAAACGCTGACGCCAGATATGCATTTCGGTCAGTAAAAAAATCAGTAAAGAAAAAAAAGCGATGAAAAACAGCACCCGAAAAACAATTTGGAAAGGACCCGGAACATTCCCAAGCGCCTCTACCCCGGGGTAAACGGCAAATAAAAACAGAACAACAACTAAGATGATACTAACTAACCAGGCACTTTTCATACTACTCATTTCAACTCACTCATACAGCATGCTAAAATACGATTAACAGTATGTAAAATCAATAATAAATAATTTTTAAAATTTAAAAAATGATAACCCCGTAAAAAGTATCAAAACTGCCATCTGAACGAGGTGTGAATGCCTCGACTCGTCGGAGAGTTTCCCGAATGAATTCGGTGATATAGTATATATCTCTGAATCCACCCAATAAATTGGGCGGTTAACCTTTGGGATGATATTTTAAATGATCTACCAAAAGAAACATTAACCATCGCATTTTCCGCAGGTCACAGAGGACTCCGATTCATCGGAGAACTCCCGGTGGAGTATTCGGTGGGATAGAGAAGACCCCAACGCCTCGGAACTTCAGCCGGATGAAACATGGAATAAACCAATTCCCCATTTCAACTAATTCAACTAATTCAACCGTTAAACCATTAATATGCTTTCTTAACGGTTTTTATTTTATTCTGAAAGTTGGGATCAATGTTATGAGACGGCTCAGGAGTATCGGCTATGGAATCCCGGGCACTCTCGGAATTAGCCAATTGCCCCGGAGTCGTCATTGCCGGATTTGACTGTTCGTAATTTGGGATTGACGGTTTGGGTCGGATTTTCTCCTGAACAAGTTTGGGCGGCGTCTGCGGGGGACGGGTATTTGGCTGAAACTCCAACATGTAAAAGCCAATAATGACAGCCAGAAGAGCCGCGGTAAATCCATAAGCAAAAGAGGGTATCCGTTTCAGAGCAAATCCCCTGGACGTGCCGGCTTGAATCCGGGCATTCCGCTCGGCAAGAATTTTATTTTGAAGGTTGTTTAAGAAATTTTCACTGACGCTAACTTCGGGAAAATTAGCCATATTTGTTTTTGTAGCAACGATGGAACGGTACAGTTTTTGGCATTGTGGACAGGCATCCAGATGTTCTTCAAAACATTTGCGTTTTTGAAAGGATATATCTTTATCGATATAGCCGGACATGAAGGTTTTAAATTGATAGCAACTGATCATATTCCCTCAGGGTTAACAAATTGTTTTACTTATTCTCCTCTCAACTCTTGAAGTTCTTCCTGTAATCTTAGACGGGCACGATTAATTCTGGATTTCACAGTTCCTAAAGGCGCGTTAATGATATTACTAATTTCTTCATACGAAAGTTCCTGAATATCTCTTAAAATGATTGTCGTACGAAAATGTTCCGGTAATCTTAAAATTGCTTTCTGGATTGTGTGCTTATTAAATTTTTCTTCAATATGCGACAGCGGCGTCCGGTCTTTTGAGGGGTAATCCATATCCTTGTCATTTGGTCCCAAACGGGAAAAAGAGAACAGTTTTCGATTACGTCTTTTTCTTAAAATTGTTTTTGAAAGATTGGCTGTGATTGTATATATCCAGGTGGAAAATTTAGCGATTTCCTTGTAGGCAAAACGATTTTGGTAGACTTTTAGAAACGTGTCCTGGACAATATCTTCAGCCTCCTCCATATCGAAAACAAAACGATAAGCAAAATTCATTAGCCGATTGGAATAGCGGTGCACTATTTCCTCAAAGGCGGCTTCATCACCGGCTTGAAATCTGCGGATTAACTCTTCATCGCTAATTTTATAACTATCTTTCATTGTCTTAATTTATCATTTTATTAGGTGATATATCAATGGAATCATTAATTCTTTGGTATTTAGGCTTACAGATTTCGCTTGAGCATCAACTTCCAGCAGGAGCTTAAACAGTTGCCTGAAGTCGTGAGATCCATATTTATCGTATGCTTTTTGGTATTCCTGACGGCGCTGTTCTAATGGGTAGTAGGCGTTTTTCACACCCTGGTGAATCTGGGGAAATGCCCAAACATTTACAAAAAATGAGTAAAGCGCTGAAATAAAATAAGGTGTTTTACTTCCGGTTTCGATCAAAGCCATACAGATCTGGATCGATCGATATAAATCCTTTTCGGCAACAGCCTTAACAAAATCGGACATTTGATATTTTTTTTCACCCCCCACTACGGTCCGGACGTCCTCCGGCGTAATCTGTTTCTTGTCACCAACGAATACCATTATTTTTTCAATTTCAGAAAATGCGTGACCCAGTGAATCATTGGTTGACAGCGCCAGCATACCGAGAGCTTCGGAATCAATTTGATAGCCCTCTTTCGTTAACCGGCGTTGTATTATTGCCGGGAAATCGACAAGTTTCGGAGACCAGATAGACACAATTTTTACAGCCGGTTGTTTTTTGATCGAATCGAAAAAACTTGATTTTTTATTGCCCGCCGCAGACAGAATCAAAAGAGTCGTAGCTTCCGGTCGTTTAATATATCGGAGTAACTGTTTGCGGGCGCCGGCGGTCAGCTTTGAGATATTTTTATATATAATAATCCGGCGCGTTGCAAACATACCCAGATTGGATAAGCTTTGGATGAAAGCCTCATTGGGATTTTCATCGCCATAAAAGATTATTTTTTCGGTCTGGGATTTTTCACTGCGGGAAAAAACTTCGACCAGGGTGTTAATGACCTCCTCCTCGAGATAAAAGTCGTCTCCATATAGAAGATATACGGATGAGAGTTGTCCTTTATCTATCTTTTTCAGGTCATCGAGAATGAATGCCATAAATATATCCAATCACCTTGACATTAAAGAAATATTAACACAACAGCTCCGGCTAAAAAACAGTAGGGCGCAAACCAGCCGAATTTTCCGCTTTTTAACACTGACAGCAGGAGCCGTATCGCTATATATCCCACACTAAAGGAAAAAATGAAGCCGGTCAACATAACGCCGATGCTTATTCCCGGAATACCGTTTGACACTAAATCGACAATATGCAGCAGGGTGGCGCCGAGAATAACCGGAACTGCCAGTAAAAAAGAGAAACGGGCGGCATTCTCACGGGATATTCCCAAAAACAGGGCGCTACTGATGGTAAAGCCGGAGCGGGAAATACCCGGCAGAATAGCTATGGATTGAGCAACACCAACGAGAAACGATTTCCCCGACGTTAATGCCCGCTCTGTTCTAGGAGCCCAGCGGGTTGCCAGAATAATTAAGCCGGTAATCATCAGTGTAATTCCGACAAGATGAACATTATGAAAAATAGACACGAAGAAGTCTTCGAGGAAAAACCCCGCAAGGGCAGCCGGAATAGTACCGATAATGACAAAAACAGCCAGGCGAAAATAATCATCTTTTGCAAAGCTGTTTTTAATTCCTTTCGTACCGATACCTTTGAAAAAACCGGTGATCATTTTCCAGAGATCATTGTAATAAACGGCTACAATGCTTAACAAAGTTCCGAAGTGAACAAAGATTTCGAAAGCGATGCTTTCGGTTTTTATTCCCAGGAGATTCTGGAAAATAACGAGATGTCCGGAACTGCTGATCGGCAGAAATTCCGTTAAACCCTGGACGGTGCCTAATATTATTGCGTCGATGTAGCCCATAATTTTATAAAAATCTCCTCAAATTTAATTTCGCCGGCTGTTTCTGGCAAGTTGGAGTTTATTGTTGTAACGAGTAGCAAGTTTATACGTCATTATTTACAAAATATTTCTAATAAATAAAAGAATAAATTCTGCTGTTACGAAAATAAGTGCTAAAAGTCAAACCCGGGCATTTTGACACCTCTCTATAAAAAGAAATATCAAGCGACTATATAGAGTCTGCCCATGTCGAATACATCTCTGAGACAATCCCGTTTTCGCCGACTTCAACGATACAAATATTTTTGTTTTTAAATTTCTTTCACTTATATTAATAGTAATGAAAGCGAACTCGAAACATATCAATAATAATTTTTGGTGGTGGCATAATAGTCACGCCCGTTCAGGTTCGCCGATCTTCTTAATAAATTAATCGAAATTTTTAATAGTAGAATAGACCGCCGACCTGAAAGGGCCGGCTTTTTTATTTATTGTTTTAATAAATCAATAGCAGTCAGGAACCCATGAATGATTATCAGAAAATCTTAAACGCACAGCCGGGAGAAATGGTAACCCTCTACCGGGAGTTTGATATTGTGCCCGATCCGGTGGAATATTTCGCAAAAATATCGGATCACGGGCGCAAGCAAAATTGCATCTTGCTGGAATCAGCCGACATTATCACTAAATACGGAGAGCGCAGCCTGGGTACTGCGGATCCGTGCCTGAAATTATCCGGCAAGGGCGCGAAATTTAGCATCAGAGCCCTTAACAGTCTCGGTCAAAAGTTTCTTCATAAACTCGAGGCGGACCTTCATTTCTGTAATGAATTGATAGTCGGTAAGGACACAATCAGGGGATTTTTGAACCCCGTCCGGAAGTTTGTGGATGAAAACGAACGGCTAAAACTACGCACTCATATGGACATCATCCGGGCAGTTGCTTTTAAATTTAAACCTCTTTCAAAATCTTTTATCCAGTATGCCGGGTTGTTTGGCGCTATTGCTTATGATTTTATCGATCAATTTGAAGATCTTCCAGCCAATGATGCCGATATGATCGGTGATCCGGATTATGAACTTTACTACGTGGACAATCTTTTCCTCATAGATCATAGCCGGGCAAAAATGTACTTCATCGCAAATGCTTTGATTACCGATCAGGACAGGGATCAAACTTATGTCGATTGTATTAAGAAGATGAATTCTTATGAAGAATACCTGCAGCAAGCCTTTATCCCCGATGAAGTTAAAAAGCCCCCTTGCCCTAAAATTGTTACCGATACTCCAAAATCAATATACATCGATAAAGTTAAAAGACTGAAAAAACATATTGTTAATGGAGATGTTTTCCAGATTGTCCTGTCCAGAACCATCATTGCGGAGAATACCTTACCACAATATGAAGTTTACACAAAACTACGCCGATTAAATCCAAGTCCATATATGTTTTATATCAACAACGGAATCGGCACGCTTCTTGGCTCCAGTCCGGAAATGTTTCTAAAAGTAGAAGGAGAGCGGGAAAAAATCGTGGAAATCCGCCCGATTGCAGGAACCAAACCACGCGGTATTATTGATGGAAAGGTTGATCCCGATCTTGATTCCCGTTACGAGATCGAGCTCAAACTGGATCCTAAAGAATTGGCGGAGCATACGATGTTGATCGATCTGGCCCGTAACGACATTGCTCGGATTTCCGAAACAGGCAGTCGTTTTGTAGATGAACCGTTCGCTATCGAAAAATATTCCCACGTCCAACATTTGGTTAGTAATGTCAGTGGGATTCTCCGAAAAGATCTGGATGCTTTACACGCTTACCTGGCGACAATGAATATGGGCACGCTCACCGGAGCACCGAAAGTGGAAGCAATGAAGCTCCTGCGTAAATATGAAACCGATAAACGAGGGTATTACGGGGGAGCCGTCGGCTATCTGACACCCAGCGGCGATTTTGACTCTTGTATCCTGATCCGGTCAATCCGCTTTAAAAACCGGCGCGCATACATCAAAGTCGGGGCCGGCATCGTCTATGATTCAGATCCGGAAAAAGAATTTGAAGAAACCGAAAAAAAAGCTATGGCATGTCTGCATGCTTTAGCCTCGTAAAGGGTTGTCCTATGAATATCCTGTTTATTGATAACTTTGATTCTTTCACCTTTAACCTGGTCGATGAATTCGCCAAACGGAATTGTACGGTCCGGGTATTTCGCAATAATACCGCCATCGATATTATTTCAGCCCAGATCAAAGTTTTTAAGCCGAAGCTCATCGTCCTGAGTCCCGGTCCCTCCACACCGCAAAATGCCGGTAATTGTCTGGAATTAATCCGGCGTTATCATCAAACGCTGCCTATTTTGGGGGTTTGCCTGGGTCACCAGTGCCTGGTGGAAGCCTTCCGGGGCAAGGTCGGGCCCTGCCGTGAAATAATACACGGAAAACCGAGTATGATTTATCATGACGGCAAGAGTATTTTTAAAAATATTGAAAATCCGCTCCAGGTCGGCCGTTATCATTCGCTTGCTGCATTAAAACTGCCTGAAGAGTTTGAGACCAGCGCCACATTTAACGGGATTATCATGGCGGTCCGGCATCGAAAGCTGCCCCTGTTTGGCGTTCAATTTCATCCTGAGAGTATCCTGACCCCGCAAGGAGGACAAATAATCGAAAATTTATTGGAGATCATATCATGATTAACGAAGCAATTGCAAAATTAGTTGAAAAAATTGACCTTAAAGAAACCGAAGCCGAGGCGGTAATGGAAGAGATCATGACCGGTCGTTGTACCGATGCTCAGATTGCAGGATTTCTGACTGCGCTCAGAATGAAAGGCGAGACGGTCGCTGAAATTACGGCTTGTGCCCGGGTGATGCGAGCCAAAGCAGTTCGAATCGAAGCTCATGGCGAAATCAATCTCGATCGCGAAGATATTAACTTCGATCACGAAACCATCGTCGACACCTGCGGCACGGGAGGCAGTAATACAAAGACTTTCAATATTTCAACGGCGACTGCTTTCGTGGTTGCCGGTGCCGGCGTAAAGGTTGCCAAACACGGCAATCGGGCCGTCTCGTCCACCTGCGGCAGCGCTGATGTTTTGGAAGAACTCGGAATTAATCTGAAAATCACTCCGGAAAAAATCGGAGACTGCCTGCGCCAAATCGGCATCGGTTTTCTATTTGCTCCATTATTGCACGGAGCCATGAAACACGTCATTGCGGCTCGAAAGCAACTCGGCATTCGCACGGTTTTCAACATCCTCGGTCCACTGACCAATCCGGCCGGCG
>DPVY01000189.1 GCA_003527965.1 Fidelibacterota bacterium | reverse complement strand
AATCGAGCCAATCCGAAAGGCTCTCAAAACCGAAGGTTACTCCAGACCGACCCCCATACAGAAGCAATCGATACCGATAATTCTCGAAGGAAGAGATCTGCTCGGCTCTGCACAAACCGGGACAGGTAAAACCGCCGCATTTGCTGTCCCCATCCTTCAGATTCTCTATGAAAACCGGAATGCTGAAACTCTGCAACATTCCACTCCGCAAACGGACAGAAGGATTAAAGCCCTGATTGTCACACCTACGCGGGAATTGGCAATCCAGATCGGCGAAAGTTTTACAGCTTACGGAAGATATTCAGGTTTACATCATACAGTGGTTTTCGGAGGTGTCTCACAATTGCGCCAAACAAACGCTTTGAAAAAAGGTGTGGATATTCTGATCGCCACACCCGGCCGATTACTCGACCTCATAAATCAAGGGTACATAAAGCTTCGGGATCTTGAAATATTCGTGCTGGATGAAGCCGACCGCATGCTTGATATGGGTTTCATCCATGATGTTAAAAAAATCATCGCCGTCCTTCCGCAAAAACGGCAATCCCTGTTTTTCTCTGCAACCATGCCACCGACTATTATTTCACTGGCCAGGACTATTCTGAACAATCCTGTCAAAATCGTCATCGCACCTGTTACCTCCACTGCGGAGTTGATCTCCCAGTCGCTCTATTTCGTGGATAAAGCCAATAAAAGTGCATTGCTCCTCCATGTCCTGAAAGACAAGTCGCTCGTTACCGCCCTGATATTTACACGTACCAAATACGGTGCTGACAAATTAGCCCGCTTTTTGATAAAAAACGGTATCAGTGCCGAAGCTATCCATGGCAACAAATCCCAGGGCGCCCGTCAACGGGCATTGAGTAATTTTAAAAACAGGAAAATCCGGGCCCTTGTGGCTTCCGATATTGCCGCACGGGGACTGGATATCGATGATCTATCCTGTGTAATTAACTACGAAATCCCCAATATACCGGAAACCTATATCCATCGGATCGGTCGTACCGGAAGAGCCGAAACTGCCGGCATTGCCATCTCTTTTTGTAATGCGGAAGAGGCGGCCTATTTACAGGGAATTCAGGCGCTCCTGCCAAATAGAATACCGGTTGTCGACAATCATCCCTATCCCATGAAAGAAGAAGCCACAACTCCGTCTCCCCGTAGTCGCAAACCTACTACTGCCGCTTACTCCGGGAAATATGAACACCGATCACGCCGGAGAGTGCCAACTCGCAGACCATAAACCGGGTTGTACGAAATTCCTTACCTGTGTAAAGCAATTTCTGACGATTTTTAAAAAATCCTCATAATAATCACGGACCACAATCTACTTTAAGCCGTCATCATATACTGGTGACGGTTTTTTTCTTTGTCGATACATGTTTTTCTTTTTAAGCATAATTCGACTCAATTTCAATATAGTTCAAAACAGAAATACTTTTGTCCTAAATAAATTACTCATGGATCTGTCTCCATTTAAATCGGCAACTATAAATGTTTTCCTGGGTCCTATATCTTTTAATTGAATAAAAAATACTGTAATTTGTTATATCAATTAAGGATAGAAGAATGCAACGATTAAAAATGCTATTCAACTGTTTTTTACTGGGAATGATTGTTTTAACGGCGGGTTGTACCAAGCGAATCTATCAATTGACCTATCCGACATTAAGTGATGGAAAATACGATACGGAATTTCCCTACCGGAACTGTTCCGAAGAGTTAAAACGTATTGGTGAAACAATTAAGATGATTAATTCTATCGCCTATTATAAGGCTTATGTTTTTGATGCCGGGAGTAGAGTTCGCCGTCATCAGATCAACGGTGATTTTATCAAGAAAAATGCAAGCAGCCTGATTTATTACAACAATTCGACCTCGGGAACGGCAACCATTATCCTGCACAAAAATAACCATGTCGGGTTGCTTACCTGCGCTCATATTGTGGATTTCCCCGATACGCTCATAAAATATTTTACCACGGAAGACGGCATGCCCGGGTTTTATATCCAGTCCGTGGCAATTAAAGAGAGGCAATCAAATTATGTAACGGACATGTGGGAAATCGGAGAAGTTGATGTCTTAAAGTTGGATCAAACAAATGATATCGCCGTATTGGGTACAGCCTTGCCGCTTAACGAAACCTATATTTTCCCGGTGTTCGATTATCCCATAGGGAGCGCCAAAAACCTGGAGTGGGGCAGTTTTGTTTATTTGATGGGATTTCCGCGTGGAGTCAAGCTGATCACCCGGGGAATTGTCAGCGATCCGAACCGGTCGAAGAGCGGGGCGTTTATTATTGACGCCCTGTTTAATCGGGGCTGCAGCGGCGGTGTCGTGTTGGCGGTAAAAGACGGCGTGCCGAATTTTGAGTTTGTCGGGATTGCCAAGTCGGCGGCGGCGGAATATGAATACCTGATCCGGCCCGCCGACAATTTTGACCAATCCAAACACGATTTGCATTTTCCTTATACAGGCGATCTGTATGTTGATTATAAGGCTAATATTCAGTACGGTGTGACGCATGTTGTTCCGGTTGAAACCATCCAGAAGTTTATTAAGGACAACGAGTCCTTTTTTGGGGACAGGGGCTACGACTTTTCTGTCTTTCTCAAATAAACGATCTTGTCTGGTCGTTTTGATTTTCTGTTTTTAATGCGACTGCAATGGGCGGCTCCGCCTTTTGATGTTTATCGCATATTATATAGCGGTCAGACCAGTAGAAATTAGCCACCCCTGAAAATCGACAATAGTGTTATTGTAACTAATTGATATATATGAACGCCTCAAATTGTTAAATTATGGTTGTTTCAAAATCATAAGAAAGGGGGCGTTATTATGACAGGTTTACACACCCAAAAGTTACAGGCTAAATTCAACTATTACCTTAAAAAATGTCTGAGAATATAACAAAGCCGGAAAGTCGTTTCGTACACAAAACAGTATTAGGAATATTAAAAGGACAATCCCGCTAAGGCGGGATGAACCAGATAACAATTCATATTCAAGCAGTTAGATTCAAAATTAACAAGAATGATTATGCCATATTAGATATATCCGACATTCAGAAGAAATATTCAAGAATGATGGAAGGGCTGGCAAGGGTACACGATGGAAGTACCAATTCTATTGGATTAGGCTATTGGCTCATGAATATAATAGAAATAAATCACACCGGAGAATAAATCACGCCGTTGTATAATAAATTGTACAGTTTTGAGGTGGAGGCAGAACAAAATTGATTGTTCCATTATTAGGAAAGCGTAATTTGGTATATCGAGGAAAAGTCAGAAGTATGAAATGGATTAGTAGAAAAGTGAATCTCCAATTTGCATAACAAACAACACAGCCTGAAAGTTTTTCGTACTATTCGGCATTATAAGAAGTTTCCACAAGAAGTTGAATCCATACGAAATTTCACTGGGCTAAACAAACAACTTATAAACGCCATATTAGATTAGACCTTTAAAGGTTTTTTTACCTCGTCTTGAAAAATATTAGCCAAATATTTAGGGCTTATAAAATTGCCGAGGCATCGGGACAAATAATAATTAAAGTACAACCCTATCATTGTTATATTTGTGAAATTCGTGACCTGCTTTCATATCAATCGTTATCAGGTTCCTTCGTTATAAGCCGTTTGATATTTGATTTGGTCCTCAGTTAAATAATCAATTCCCAGGTTCATGGTTTTGAGTTTTAAAGCGGCAATTTCCTGGTCCTGTTCCTTGGAAATATCGTATACTTTGTTTTCCAGATTCTTACCGTTCTTCGTCAGAAACATCATCGCCATGAACTGATTGGCAAAAGACATGTCCATCACTTCGGACGGATGTCCTTCGGCAGCCACCAGGTTAACTAAACGGCCTTCGCCCAAGATGTAAATTCGTTTCCCGCTTTTTAATGTATATTGTACACAATTCGGGCGAATCTCTTTCTTAGATACAGTCAATTCTTCCAAATCTTCCAGGTTTATTTCACAATCGTAATGACCGGTATTGCAGACAATCGCGCCGTCTTTCATCTGTTCAAAGTGGCGTTTGACAATTACGTCTTTCATCCCCGTTGCAGTGATAAATATATCGCCAATTTTAGCACATTCATCCATGGGCATCACACGGTATCCATCGAGAGTCGCTTTCAATGCCGCGGTCGGTTTTACTTCGGTGCATATTACATTTGCGCCCTGACCATCAGCCCGCATAGCACAGCCCCTGCCGCAATGTCCGTAACCGGCTACGACAAAAGTTTTTCCGGCTATCAGAACCGAGGTTGCGCGCAGAATACCGTCCATCGAAGATTGACCGGTGCCATAGACATTATCGAAATCCCATTTCGTCTCGGCATCGTTCACCGCCACGACGGGATACAATAATTTGCCATCAGCCCCCATAGCGCGTAAACGGTGAATCCCGGTGGTCGTCTCTTCCGAACCACCAATGATTGTTTCCGCCAATTCTGGATATTTATTATGTATGGTAAAGATCAGGTCGGCGCCGTCATCCAGGGTAAGCATAGGCTTCTGCTTCAGGGTCTGATCAATACACCAGTAAAATTCTTCCGCGGACAGACCGTGCCAGGCCCAGATCGGAATTCCCTCTTCATATAAGGCAGCCGCGACATCATCCTGAGTGCTTAGCGGGTTACAGCCACTCCAGGCAACCTGCGCACCGGCTGCGACAAGTGTGCGAATCAATACGGCGGTTTCTTTCGTCACATGGAGACAACCACTAATTTGCATTCCTTTCAGGGGTTGTGATTCCCTGTATTTTTCTCGAAGAGTCTGCATCACCGGCATATGGGATTCCGCCCATTCAATTTTCAGGCGACCGGCTTCGGCCAACTTTATATCTTTGATTTTACCTTCCATTATTTCACTCCAAAATAGGTTTTCAATTCATCAATTTTATCGGTATTTTCCCAGCTAAATTCGGCATCCTCACGACCGAAATGACCATAAGCCGCGGTCTTGGAATAGATGGGGCGTTTTAACTGCAGATGTTTAATAATTTCCGCCGGTTTCAGGGGGAATATTTTACGAATTGCGGTTGCCAACTCTGCCTCATCCACTTTACCGGTCCCAAAGGTGTTTGTATACACCGAAACCGGATCGGCAACTCCAATTGAATAAGCCAATTGTACTTCGCAGCGTCTCGCAAGTTTCGCAGCTACAATATTCTTGGCAATATAGCGAGCCATATAGGAGGCCGAACGGTCAACTTTTGACGGATCCTTACCCGAAAACGCACCACCGCCGTGACGTCCCATACCGCCGTAGGTATCAACAATGATTTTTCTTCCTGTTACTCCCGCATCAGCTTCCGGCCCCCCTACAGCAAAAATTCCGGTGGCGTTGATATGATATTTTGTCTCCGGGGTCAGGTAGGGTTCACAAACCGGAATAATTACGTGTTTTTTGATATCATGAACAATCTTTTCATGAGGGATATCAGGATTATGATGAACGGCGACCACAATATTGGTAACCGATTTCGGTTCGTCGTCAATATATTCTACCGTTACCTGGGATTTACCGTCGGGTCTGACCCAATTTAATATCCCCTTCTTGCGCACATTTGCCAATCTCATGGTAATCTTGTTAGCCAGCGAAATCGGGAGCGGCATCAGTTCCGGTGTTTCATCACAGGCATAGCCAAACATCATGCCCTGATCGCCGGCGCCCTGTTCATGTTGATTGGTTTCATTCACACCCAATGCAATATTTTCACTCTGTTCATGAATGGATGTAACGACGGCACAACTTTTGGCGTCAAGTCCGAAATCCGGATTAGTATAGCCAATACGTTCCAGGGTGTTCCGTACAATGCTGGGAATATCTACATAAGCTTTGGTAGATATTTCACCTACCACCATCACCAAGCCGGTAGTTGTGAGTGTTTCACAGGCAACCCGGCTATCCGGATCGACAGTCAACAATGCATCAAGGATAGAATCCGATACGGCATCACAGACTTTATCCGGATGCCCTTCAGTGACTGATTCTGATGTAAAATGGTACTTTTTCATATTTTTCCTTCTTCGATTTTTTTAATTCGATAAACGTAAGTTAAAATGTTTATAAAATCAACCTAAATTACGGTGGGAGTGATCGCCGGCATCCATCCGATGATCGTCGCCGATCACCCTGGCGTCCTTACCGATCAAACTATCTTTCAAGACCGTTTTTTGGACTGATGAATTTTCATCGATAATTGTATCTTCAAGAATCGCTCGTTCAATTGTCACCCCTCGGGCAATACTGACGTAAGGACCGATTATGCTATCTTTGATCATCACTTCGGGATGAATATAGACCGGCGGAATAATTAAAGTGTTAGGAAAAGAACGGGGCTGGTTAATCTGTTGACTTAATAAATGACGATTGGTATCCAGCAGTGCTTCCCGGGTCCCGCAGTCATAACAGGCGTGGATCATTTCAACGGTCATCTCTTCTTTCCAGTTCAATAAAATCTGTAAGGCATCGGTCAGCTGATATTCACCTTTCGTCGTAATGTTATTTTCAATGGTGTGGCGAATAGCCTTTTTAAGCAGAGATTCATTTTGCAGCAGATAAATCCCGGCAATTGCCAGATTGCTGTATGAATGCTCCGGTTTTTCCACCAGGCGCAGAACTCTGTCATTTTCCATTTCAACAATTCCAAATCGCCGGGGATCGTCTACTTCCATCACTCCGATGATATTCAGCTTACTTTGGATGAAATGCTTAAAATTCAGATCAAGGATTGTGTCACCCAGAACAATCAATACCGGTTCATCCCGTTCATCCAGACCCATCTCCACGGCATGCCCTAAGCCTTTACGTTCCTTCTGTTCTACAAAATTAATCCGGACGGAATAATTATTCTCAACAAAGTCAACGACCTGTTTCCCCTTGTAACCAACAATCAGGGTAATTTCATCAATCCCCGATTGAATGAGTTTATCAAGAATATGTCCGATAATGGGTTTGCCGGCAACGGGTAATAAAACTTTCGGTCGGGTTAGCGTCAGGGGCTGTAAACGTTCCCCGATTCCAGCGGCGGGAATTATTGCTTTCATTATTAATCTCCAGGATTACTCGAAATCTTTTTTCAGATACTGCTCCAGAGTTGCTTCATTGGATTTTTTACGTATTTTGGCAGCCAACTTTTTCTCAAAAATTTTAGCGGGATTTTGACCCATATATTTTAAAAGAAAATTCAAGGCGATCACCTCGGCGATCACCGTAATATTCTTACCGGGATATATAGGCAGTTTTACAGATGGTATATTGACTTCCAGGATTTTGACATATTTTTCCTTCGCTCCAATTCGCTCATAGCTGGCATTGTCGTTCCATTCGACCAGTTCGACCTGAACTTCGAGACGCTTTTGCTGACGAACAGCCTGAACACCAAACATATTGCGGACATCGACAATACCCAACCCCCGGACCTCCATATGATGTTCCAGAAATTCATCACTGGTCCCGATAATTACGTTGTCCGCCCGGCGTATGATCTTCACAACATCATCGGCTACCAACCGATGCCCTCGCTCAACAAGATCCAAAGCAACTTCGCTTTTCCCGATTCCGCTTCTTCCTGTTAATAATAGCCCCACACCATACACATCCACTAACGAACCATGGACAATGGTCGAAGGCGCCAGGTTCCAGTCCAGGTAATCCATCAGCAGTCCAATCAACGTACTGGTGAGCATTGTTGTTGAAAACATTGCCAAATTGTTCTTTTTTGCAATTTCCAAAGAATCTTGCGCCGGTTTCGTACCGTGAGCAAAAATAATCGCCGGACAACCGGATGTGTACAATTTCTTCAGGACTTTCAACCTGTCGTTATCCGGCAAAGTCATTAAAAACTTATGCTCCTTACGCCCAATCACTTGGATGCGCTTTTTGTCAAAATAACTCCAGAATCCCGTTAATTCAAGACCGGGACGATTCAACTTGGATGAAGTAATAATGCGGTCGTATCCGATGTTTGCATTAAACCGCTTCAATTTTAATTTTGCGCGGTTGTCCTTAAACATTCTACCGACTGTAAGTGTTTCCTGCATTAGTGTTCAAACCTCTTTTCTTTAAATCGTTTCAACTGTCGCTCCATCTTTTCAACAGCCCGATCAATTGATTTAATGAACTCATCACTGGATTCAGAACAAACCAGGTCTTTGCCGGAGACATGAAGGGTGATTTCAACCGTTTCGCCCTCTTTAGATTTTTCCAGAATCACTTTACAGGTGGAAATCAGGTGATCAAACTTATTCAATTTCTCCATTTCACTATTCAGATAATCCCGAACTCTTTCCGATGCCTCAAAATGTCTTGATGTAATTTCAATATTCATCTTCTTCTCCTCTCAATTAATTTAATCTGCGTGAGGGTGTGCTTGTTTATACACTTCTTTCATCTTCCCAATTTTAATATGCGTATATAGTTGTGTCGTCGAAAGACTGTTGTGCCCCAACAAATCTTTCACCGCATTCAGATCCGCCCCGTTATCGAGCAAATGCGAGGCGAAGGAATGGCGCAATACATGGGGGCTCAAATGTTTCTGCTCAGAGACGGTTTGTAAGACCGCCGTTACCATCTTCTGAACAGCCGACCGGGAAATTCGCCGTCCCCGACTGCTGATAAACAGAGGGCTTTCCAGAGTAACGCTCCCAAATTCACGGCGCCTCTTGTCGAGATATGCCTTTAGAGTTACTTCAGCCTGCTTCCCAAAAGGAACGATGCGCTCTTTGGCTCCTTTTCCGTATACTCGCAAAGTCATACGATTAAAATTTACATCCCCATAATTGATCGCCAGCAATTCACCGAGGCGGATACCGGTACTGTAAAACAATTCAAGAATTGCCCGGTTGCGCAAACTAACAAAATTGTCTTTGCCCGGACTGTTGAGGACCTGGACTAATTGCTCTTCCGAAAGAATAACAGGTAGCCGTTTTTTGGTTTTCGGGGATTTTACCATGGCAGCCGGGTTGGAAGTAACGATTCCCTGGCGCGCCAGGAATTTGAAAAAGGACTTCAGGGAAGCCAGTTTCCGGGTAATTGAAGTCATCTCAAGACCGTTTTCAGATAACATTCCCAGAAAATGCCTGATTCCGAGTTTGTTTACAATAGCTATATCAAAAGGAACGGCGTTGGCATATTCCGCATAAAAAGCGCTAAACTGCTCCAGATCCCGCCGGTACGCTGCGACGGTATTATCCGAGTAGCCTCTCTCCTGTTTCAAATATCGTACAAATTGTAAGATTATTTTTTCAATATCCATCAGACTTATCCCAATTCTGTAACAGCTCTTCAAGCCGGATAAAATCATCGGGAAGAGGCGCAATAATTTGAATTTCTTTGCCGCTAAAAGGGTGTTGAAAACGAAGACAATAAGCATGTAACATTTGCCGCTTAGTCTGGGCAACCACCTGGTTCCCCAGATCATAATATCTCTTTTCCAGCATCGAGAACCGGCGTTTTTTAGCACCGTAGACTACATCACCGACGACAGGATGACCGATGTAATTCAGGTGGACCCGAATTTGATGAGTGCGGCCGGTTTCCAGAATGACCTTAACCGCAGAAATAAGACAATAAGAATTCAACACTTCATAGCGACTGCGAGAAAATTTACCCGAATCGGTAACGGCAAATTTTTTGCGGTCCGCCGCGCTGCGTCCAATAGGTTGTTCAATTACGCCCTGCAAGGGTTCCGGTGTTCCCCAAACAAGCGCACGGTATTCTTTGTAAACCTTCCGTCCGGCAAACTGTTGCCCTAATTTCCAGTGGGCTTCATCATTTTTTGCAACAATCAGAACTCCGGTTGTGTCTTTATCCAACCGGTGGACCAGTCCGGGACGCAAAACCCCTCCCAGAGAACTGAGTTGGTTGGTATAATTTACCAGCCCGCTTACCAGCGTTCCCTCAAAATTGCCCGCACCGGGGTGAACAACTATACCGGAAGGTTTATTCAAGGCAAAATAATGTTCATCTTCATACAGTATGGATAACGGCATATCTTCCGGCGTAATCTCTAACGGTTCAGGAGGAGGAATATGGATGGTAACGATATCGTCGTTTTTCAATCGGTGACTGGGTTTGGCTACAGCGCTGTTTACCAGAGCTTCTCCATTCTGGATAAGCTGATGAATTTTCGAACGGGATATCGAATCAATTTTCTGTGACAGATAGGAATCCAGCCGTAGCCCCTCCGCTTCATCTACTCTAAAAACGAGTTCATTTTTGGATTGTGTGTTGCTCATTTCAGAAACAAACCACTCATCATGGGTCAATTAAATATTGCTCAAAGTCAGGCACTTGAGTGATTGAATATCATTGATTTGCTTATTTAAATAGTGGTAGCAAGCGTAAAAATGGATGATTTATTTACCTCGCATCATCGTGTTAGCATATTTTAGTCTATTCACAACTAAAGATAAACATTTCATACGTGATAATCCATAGCGACTTTTTAAAAGAGCTAAAATTGGTTAATTATCACTATACCGGAATTATTTTTTTACTTTTGATTTACACTTAACACAATGCTGGGTATGGGGGACTTCTTCAAGCCGTTCTTTAGGAATTAGTTGTTCACACTCAATACAAATACCATATTCTCCGGTTTTTATCCGATCAAGTGCGGCGTTCATATGTGTCAAATATTTATTTTCTCTGGATAACCACAGAAAGGCTTTCTCCCGTTCCTGAGCATCAGTGCCAACATCAGCCATATGATAAGCATAGGTAGAATCCTGGGAAGCGTTACTCTGGATCTCGTTATCGTTCATGGCAATCGCTTCCAGCTTTTTAATGGCTTTTAGACTCTCTTCCCGTTTATTTAGAATAAGATTCTTAAAATATTCCAGATCTTCCGAACTGTATTTGGTCTTAATTGTTTTTGTTCCCATTTTATTCCTCCTGCGAAAATTTAATCAATCCGACTGACAGAAACACGTATTTTATTCCCATCAATTATTATTTCTTTTTCAATTTCACCCGCCCGCAAAGTAAAACCCACATCTATAGCAAGAGTTTCACGGGTGAAATACGACATAAAATCCTTTAACGCTTCAACAACCGGTGCGTCTGCTTCAAAAGACACATTTATACGATCTTCAACCTTAAAATCGGCATCTTTCCGCAAGGTTTGAACATGTCGTATCAAATCCCGTACATATCCCTCTTTTTTCAACTCATCGGTCAGCCGGGTGTCTATGGCAACGGTATAATCCCCTTCAAAAATGACAGCGTATCCTTCGGTATCCTGTCGTTCAATTAACAGGTCTGCAGCAGAGAGAAATACTTTATTATCGGTCAACTGCAACTCAACTGAGCCGCCTTTTTGAATTTTTCCGGCTACTTCGCTTGAAGGAAGTTTTGCGAGAGATGCTCTGATCTCGCCCAATTGTTTTCCGTATTTTACACTTAAAGTCGCAAAGTTAGGTTTGACGATATAGGTCGCAAGGGCGCTATCGTCTTCAATATATTCAATTTCCTTGATATTCAATTCCTCAAGGATCTGCTCTCTTAAATCCGTTAGAGAAGCAGGGCTAATATCTGCAGGTAACTTCACTAACACCTTTTGTAACGGTTGACGCACTTTTAAATTAGCCTTGTTGCGCGCTGCGCGCCCCATCCCAACGATCTTGATAACGGTATCGATCTTATTTATGAGCGCTTCATCAATATACTCTTCATCCCAGTCCGGATAATCAGTAAGGTGCACGCTGACCGGCGCGTCACCTTCCAACCCGCGAACCAGGTTCTGGTAGATCGCATCGGTAACAAAGGGAATCACCGGCGCCAGAACCCGGATCAGATTTTTCAAGGCGGTGTATAAAGTCTGATAAGCGCCCCATTTATCGGAATCATCCTCCGATTTCCAGAAACGGCGACGGCTGCGGCGGATATACCAGTTCGATAACACTTCCAGGAATCCATCAACTACTTTCATGGCTTTTCCGGGTGCATAATCATCAAGCGCTTCCCGGACTTCCCTGATCATCAAATTAAGGCGGGCGATCAGCCAGCGGTCCAATTCCGATAGCTGTTCACTGTTCACTTTATGGGTATCGGGAGAGTAATTATCCAACTCGGCATAAGTTGCAAAGAAAGAGTATGAATTCCAGAGCGTAATTATCTGCTTGCGGAAATCTTTGGCTTTGTTGTAACCAAAGTTCAGATTATTTACCGGATTATGGTCGGCATACATCCAGCGCATCACATCAACGCCCATCTTTTCCGCGGCTTCTTCGAACCAGATGGCGTTGCCGGCGCTTTTATGCATGTCTTGAC
>DPVY01000062.1:38446-39091 GCA_003527965.1 Fidelibacterota bacterium | reverse complement strand
CAGGACGATAATAACAGCCACCGGAACAGGATTTGGAGAGGAAGAATTCAATATTGAAAAACTCCGCTACAATAAAATTATAATTATGACTGATGCCGATGTTGACGGAGCTCATATTATGACGCTGCTTCTGACATTTTTCTATCGCTATATGCCGACTCTTGTCGAAGAAGGCCACATCTACATTGCCCAGCCGCCCCTTTACAGAGTCTATAGCGGGAAAAAGAGTTTTTATGCTTACGACGAGGATGAACGTAATATTTTGGTTAAAAGGTTTGAAAAAGAGGGTAAACAAAAAATTGACGTGCAGCGCTATAAGGGCTTGGGGGAAATGAACCCGGATCAATTGTGGTCTACCACGATGAACCCCGAAACCAGGACGCTTGTAAAGATCGGAGTTGAAGACGCATCCCAGGCTGATAAAACCTTTTCAATGCTCATGGGCGAAGACGTTGAGCCAAGACGAAACTTTATACAAAAAAACGCAAAATATGTAAGGAATTTGGATATATAAACAATGAGCAAGCAAGTTAATATAGAATTTCAAAGAGATAAAATCATTAATGTAAACATTGATGAAGAGATGCGGGAAGCATATCTTGACTATTCAATGTCGGTTATTGTATCGCGGGCGCTGCCCGATGT
>DPVY01000062.1:8762-38135 GCA_003527965.1 Fidelibacterota bacterium | reverse complement strand
TAAGAGATGGATTAAAACCGGTTCATCGCCGAATTATGTTTGGCATGTCCGAATTGGGACTGCCATACAACCGTCCGACCAAGAAATGTGCCCGTATCGTCGGTGAAGTTATGGGTAAATACCACCCTCACGGTGATGCGGCGGTTTATGATTCCCTTGTGCGTATGGCCCAGAAATTTTCGCTGCGGTATCCTCTAGTTGACGGGCAGGGTAACTTTGGTTCGGTAGACGGCGATAGAGCTGCGGCAATGCGATATACGGAAGCCAGAATGAGCCGTATTTCCGGTGAATTAATGAAAGACATCGATAAGGACACGGTCAGTTTTACCCCCAATTTTGATGATTCCTTAAAAGAACCAACCGTACTGCCGACAGCTGTTCCCCTATTATTAGTCAATGGCGCCAGCGGTATTGCTGTCGGTATGGCGACCAATATACCGCCCCATAATTTAACGGAAGTTTCTAATGCCCTTATCCACCTGGTAGACAATCCGGACGCTACCATTCAGGACTTAATGGAATTTATAAAGGGCCCGGATTTTCCCACCGGAGCAATAATCCTTGGTAGCCAGGGCATCAAAAGCGCCTATGAGACAGGAAAAGGCATTATTAGAATCAGAGCTCAGGCCTTTGTAGAAACCAGCAAATTTGGCAAAGACAGCATTATCATTACCGAAATACCCTATCAGGTAAACAAATCAAAACTGATTGAAAAAATTGCAGATCTTGTCCGGGGGAAGATTGTTGAGGGAATTTCTGATATTCGGGATGAATCTGACAAAGATGGAATTCGGATTGTTATTGAAATAAAAAAAGATATGATTCCCGAAGTCGTCTTAAACCAATTATACAGTCACACCCAACTTCAGGACAGCTTCGGAATCAATATGCTGGCATTGGTTGAAGGCATTCCCCGTCAATTAAACCTGAAGGAAATCTTAAGTCATTATATTGATTTCAGGCACGAAATAATCATAAAACGTACCCGGTATGACCTGAATGCGGCCGAAGAAAAAGCACATATTTTAGAAGGCCTAAAAATCGCCCTGGATAATATTGATGAGGTTATTGCAATTATCCGGGGATCTTCCGCACCCGTCGATGCCCGGGTCAACCTTGTGGAGCGCTTTAGTTTTTCGGAGCGCCAGGCTCAGGCTATTCTGGATATGCGCCTGCAAAAGTTAACTGGTCTTGAGGTTGATAAGATTGTTGCCGAATACAAAGAGACATTGAAACTAATTGCTCGCTTGAAGGAGATCCTGGAAAGCAAGGTGCTCAGGATGGAAATTTTAAAACAGGAGATTTTGGAAGTCCGGGATAAATACGGCGACGAGCGCCGAACCGAGATTATTGGTGACATGGGAGATTTTTCAGTCGAAGATATGATAGCCGAAGAGGATATGGTTATTACCATAACTCATAATGGTTACATAAAGCGTTTCCCTGTTGATATTTCAAGGCGGCAGAATCGAGGCGGTCGCGGCAGCCAGGGTGCCCAGGCGAAAGATGACGATTTCGTTCAAAATCTGTTCATTGCCAGCACACATGATTATATGATGTTCTTCACTAATCGTGGCAAGTGCTACTGGTTAAAGGTGCATGAAATTCCGCGGGGCAGTAAGATATCAAGAGGTCGGGCAATCGTCAACCTGATTGAAACACAAGAAGGTGAGCAGGTGCGGGCGGTTCTTAACGTCAAGGAATTTGACGACGAGCATTTTATTGTAATGGCCACCAAAAAGGGTGTGATTAAAAAAACAGCGCTATCCCAATTTAGTAATCCGCGTCGGACCGGCATCAAGGCGATACATATTGGCGATGATGACGATCTGATTGATGTAAAAAAGACCAACGGCGAACAGGATATTTTATTAGGCACATCTCACGGAAAGTCGATTCGTTTTAGAGAAACCGACGTCAGGCCCATGGGCAGAACTGCCGCCGGCGTCAAGGGCATTAAATTACCCGGTAAAAATAATCATGTTGTCGGACTGGTCATTGTCAGGCACGAGGGCGGAACACTATTAGCCGTTTCGGAAAATGGTTATGGAAAACGCACCGACATCAAAGATTATCCCGTTATCAAGCGGGGGGGCGTCGGTGTAATCACCCTGAAAACCTCAGCCCGCAATGGTCACATGATTGCCTTGCGTGAAGTGGTGGATTCCGACGACCTGATGATTATAACCGAAAATGGTGTTTTAATCCGGCTGCCGATAGCGGCAATTCGCACAATTAGCAGAAACACTCAGGGTGTTCGGTTGATAAAGCTCGACGATGGAGATTCGATTTCGGCGGTAACACGCCTCCTCGAATCGACCAGCGATAAGGAAGAAAATGGCCAGCCATCGCTATTGTCTGAAGAAAACATTACCGGGCCGGATGATCTGACGATAGACGAAGGCGCTGAAAACAATTCGCCTGAGACCGATGAGGAAAACCACGAGTAATTCAAAAAACATTAAACAATGAACCTTCCGGGTGTAAGAGAGCGGTTAATTTTAGATAACCTGAAAAGGGTTAATGAAAAAATCGATTCCGCCGCCCAACGATCCGGAAGGGATGTTCGGGAAATTTCACTTGTCGTTGTCAGTAAGACCTGGTCGCCGGATGTTATTAAGTATGTGGTAGGCGCCGGTATAAAAGATCTGGGTGAAAACAAAATCCAGGAAGCAATCCCCAAAATAGAGTATTTTGAGAAAGGCGCTCCCGATCTCAGCTGGCACATGATCGGTCATCTTCAGTCCAATAAGGCTAAGCTGGCAGTAACGAAATTTTCTCTGATTCAATCCGTTGATTCCCTAAAACTTGCGCGTAAAATATCAAACGCCGCTATCCAATTGGAAAAGACGGTAGACTTCCTGATTGAAGTAAATATATCCAGAGAGACAGCTAAATTTGGAATTCAACCGGAAGGGCTACCGCGGTTTATCGATGAAATTCAGGAGCTGCCGAACATTCATTGCCGGGGCATAATGACGATTGGGCCGCTAACCACAGATGTTCGTAGTATCAGGCAAGCCTTCAATGCCATGTGGGAATATTTCAGGGATCTTCGGGACAGGAAATATCCGGGTTTCGATATTCTCTCTATGGGAATGACCGATGATTATGAGATTGCAATAGAAGAGGGCTCTAACATGCTGAGATTGGGGCGCGCAATTTTCGGTCCCCGCACATATTAAAAAAAGGGAATAGTTTGCCGCAGAGACACAGAGAAACAAAAAAAATAGTAAAAAAGAAGATAATAAGATGATTAATGAACAATCTATTACACGGGGTGAAAATCAGTGGTGAAATATTAAAAAAGAACAAATAGTAATATGATTACCCAAAAAGATATATTAGAGAGAAAATTTCACAAGTCGCTGCGTGGTTATGATCCGGTGGAAATAAAATATTTTCTGGAGATGCTGGCGGCTGAATTTGAAAAACTGGAAAAGCGCATAGCCGAGTTGGAGCCAATCGAAAAGCAATTGAAGCAAATGGACGTTAAGTCACCGGAAGATATTATCAAAGACGCCGAGGAACGCGCCTGGAAAATTGTTAATGATGCGGAAAATCTGGCGGCGGACGTTTTAAACACCGCGAAAAAGAAAAAAGAAGCTGCAGAGAACGATATAGTTAAACTGCAAAATCACAAAAATCAAATAGCCCAATTGCTAAAAAACGCAATACGAAAACAAGGCGAATTGTTGAATTTTCTTAGTCGTTTCGACAACGACATTGATAAAGAGGCTGAAACAGAAAAACCTTATGATAAAACAGAATAGATATTCAGCCAAAGAGATTGTTGATCGTTTAAAAAAAACACCTTTTTCAAAATCTAAGGTGTCGGTAATCTCATCGATACCGTTGTCTGCCGAAGCAATACCCCACCCCTTTTCTGAAGATTTTGATTTCGGCACTATTAAAACAAAAGACAATAGCGCATATTTATGGACCCTGAAAAACGGCTCTATTGCGCTATGGAGAGACGTTACACGGGCGGCGGCGCTGATGGGGGCTGAGAAATTTTTATTCATTGGAACAGGTACCGTTCCCAGACCAAGCGAAAGAGTTTCTGGATATATAATAACTGATCACATCAATGTTTCCGGGAGAAATCCGCTTATTGGTCCCAATGATGATATGTTTGGCGACCGGTTTCCCGACATGACCGGATTATATAATGATGCCCTAAATGAAAAAATAATTAGTTGTTTTGAAAAAGCCCAAATGCCTTACCGGAAATCTGTTTGTTTGATTCCGGAGAATATAACCGAACCGACCACCCTCGAAAAGGATATTATAGACTTGCGGCAAAATGTCGTATTGTCACAGGATGTTTTTGCCGGAGCAATTTCTGCAAAACAGATGTCGAAAGAATCGGCCGGAATTTTATTTCCGGAGGGTGTTTCAGGAGAGGCAATTGAGCCTTTGATAAAAGAAATAATACACAGCCTTTAATGTGGATTGTCCCGGCGTTCCTTACAACATAAAGAATAATATATGTCGTTTTTCTGATCATACCACCTTTCGACAATAAACGATTGTTTTAAAACTATATCGCATGACAGCCGGAGGATTTTTGATTCTATTGTAAATCGGTCATCTCTTTGAACGGCATGAATCGATTCCGCTTCAATTTCTATATTTTTACCCAAATCAAAGCGCGCATATTCATCGGCATCTTTCCACGCCCTGATCCAGGAGGAATAGTTGGACACAATGCCGATGCCATAGATATAATGCCTGGAATTTGGAAGCGCTTTTGTCCATTTCGGCTGTTTTTCCCACGTTTTATCGTTTGAAGGAAATTGTGGGCGCCATTCAATTGACGGACAGGCAATTAAGATGTAATAGCCCTCGTTTGTGATTGACGAATCAATAGGCGTATAGTTCGCGGTAATATCTAACAATACCGATTCATCATAGGAAAGTTCGAAGGATGGATTTAACAAACGAAATCTTCCGTCGGCGAACTCCTCGATCTCGAAAATAAGCCGGACGGAATGTTGTTTTGCCATATTTGATAATGCCCGGGAAGTGGCAACTTGCCTTGCCAGGCTTTGGTTCTGGTATTTGCCGGAATATCCGACGGAGTAGCAAAAGCCAGACGGCGAATCCGGCAATTTCTCAAACCATTCGGGGATGATAATCTGGGCGGTAAGACCATTTAGTAGAAAAACCACCGGAACAATGATGGAAGATAAGCGGGTCATTGCAGGAAAACACCCGCCGAACCGCAACGGTCCGGTGGGTGTTTCGCTAGTTTACTGACCGACGGCTTCGAGCTTTTGAATCTCTTTTTCGAGATCATCGAAACTAAGGTTCGCCTTGGCTTCGTTGTACAAAGCTTTCTGTTTCCGGGCCTCGTTCAAAGATTCCTGGATTAAGCTGTTGAGGTTGTACTCTGCCAAAGAGTAGGCATGATACAGAGCGCCTTCGGTTTTCATTTCCCGTTTGGTAATAAGACATCCACGCAGAACGGTATTTGCAACCTGCTTGCTGACTGAAGATGTGAATTCGAGCGCCTCGGCGTCTTCACCAATGCCGCTTTCCTGCATGAAGTTTTTTAGCATATTGGATACTTTTACTTCAATTGTGCGGGCGATTGCATCGCGGGCGCGGGCATCGGCGGCTTCTTTTGCCAGTCCCATACTCTGTTTGGCGGCGTCACCGGCTTCGTATATGGCGTCTTCTGCCATAGGAGGATTCAGATACCACTCAGGAATATCCTGCATCTTGGCTTTTGGTTTACCGCCACCACAATTTACCAGCATCAGAGCCAGCGGAACTAACAACGCGATTAAGATTAACTTCTTCATTTTCTTTCTCCTTTCGTTCTAAATTAAACACAGTTTTAATGTGATCGGTTGGCTGCCTGTAAAAATGCAGCGAATTTATCTTTTGAGATTTTCATCTTACCAAGGGCTTTTTGAAAAGCGGCATCTCTTGAGCCCAAAGCCAGACCCTTACCGGATGCGGTTATCGCGGCGAGCTGTTCCCGTGAATTTTTATCTGTAAGCGTTAGCAGCATTTCCGCCTCGACAAAGTATTGTTTTCCGGCGGGAGAATCGACAATTTTTTCGCTGGAAACCGAGACCGTCCCGTTAATGATCAGCGGGGCGTCGGGATCGGTTTTGAAACCGTTAGCGTTAATCCAGGTTGTGACGAGACCTGTGAGATCGGGGAGCTCGTCACCGGTGTTGTTTGCAACCATGACGGAAAACGACAAATCACTTTCTTGTATGTTGTAGCTAAAAAATGTTTGAATTTTTGACAGGTCGTCCCTGAAAACATCGGGCAAATTGCTGAAACCAAGTGTAAATACGATCGTCCCCTTTTGCGTGGTAGCTCCGGTTGGAGCGGCAACGACGTTTGTTTTAACCGTGCCGTCTGTTGCTGACGATATTTTTGAAATAGTTTCACCGTTTGAATATTTTACAATTACCGGATACCATTTCACACCAACCTCGTGTCTGTTTTTATCAACGTAAAACACTCTTGCGACCAAAGGCTCTTTTAAGGTTGTGCCGGCGCGGGTGGTTTGGTTGTCGCCGCTGATCACTTTTATATTTATCCCCGCCAACAAGGCTCGGGTTTCGGCCAGAATACCGGCGGAAGAATATTCATTGGCATTTCCATAGCCCGTGCCCGATAAGGCTGTATAGAGCGCGCGCTTGATAAAAAATTCCGGGATTGTGTTCTGGGCGGAGATATAATTATCGAGAGCGTTAAAAATATTTCCAATAGAAGCCTGTTCTCGCGCAGCGTCAATAAATTTGGTGGTTTCGGAGATAATATTATCCATTTCTTGCTCAAGACCGGCGCTGAAATGCTGTTTGTTCAGCACCGCAAGCGCATAATATTTCCCCTTAACGGCTTTTATCTCCTTAATCTCGATTCCCTCGATGGTTTCTGATATTGAAGATTTTGTTTTTGAGGTAATCTCAGATTTAATAGACGTTTGATCGCCGGCGCTGATTTCTTGTTCGATGATTTCCAGTTCCGATTCTATTTTGACCTGAATTTGCTTAGCAACATCGGCTCGGGCCAGCTCTACCGCTGTGGTTTTATCATCGGAAATACCAATGCCAAGCAGATATTTGGAAGAAGGATATTTCTTGTGACTGTTTGTTTTGGACCACTCCGGAACCTGGGCAAAGAGATTCAGGTTCATCATGCAAATCAATATTGGTATTAAAAATTTATGCATACCAGCTCCCTATTCATCACTGACCGACAAAAGGATTAATTTTCGGGAAATAGAAATCTTTTTAACGGATCCCGCCCCTTTATATCGGCTTTTTAATGTTCGATAAATATCAGTTGCGGAAGAATATTCATCCGCCGGCGCCCAAATCAAGACATCATAAGTGTAATCTGCCACAGAATTTTCTTTCAGCGCGGACGCAATCTCTTTCAGGATATCGCTTATTTTAAAAATGATGTCTTCTGCTTCATCGGAATCGTAAGAATCGCTGACCGAAACGATTATTTTATATTGAATGCCCCGTTTAATATCGGATTTCCAGTAGTTGGAGATTCTGCCGAGCACCTTATCGATGGCGTCATTCATTGCCTCTTCGATTAGCGCCGGGTTTGGCGCAAGGCGTTCACGGCTATAGCCGGTTTCGGTTCCCAGAAGCCGACCCGTTGTCGTTTCATAGGCACGACAGCCCACAATAGCCTTTTTTAGCGTTGATGAACCGATTTTTCGCGACGCTACGGAAACATTGTACGAAATATATACATCGCTTCCGATACAAAGGGCCAGCAGATAGCTGTAATCTTCTTCAGCACCGTCGAGAGCGTACTGGGTGGCGACCAGCTCCTGCAAAACCTGTTGTTGTTCCGGGACGGCAACGGTATAATTTCTGGCGGTCAGATAAGATTCAATGACCTCGGCGCCTTTTTTGACATCCGCATTGGTTTTTAGCAGGTCCAGGGGGGCAATTTCTCCTGATGATTCGGGGATTACCATAATTGTCGGCAGACCGACGGTCTCCGCGATTGACATAGGTTTTGGTAAAATCGAAAGATTAATCAGCTCTTCTTCAAGCAGACTCTTATTTACCCTGAAAGTCTTTTCAACTTTAAGCATTTTACCTTTATCTGTTTTTATCCGGCGGTCATAATAGTCCGCCTCCCAGGATATAAATTTGACAATGTTTACAGTTTTGAAAAATTCCGCCTGAATCTTTTCAAAAGCCCGTCTCTCAATGTCTGTTTGAAGCAGCGGATCGGAGCCGCCGAGAAGCACAAACCACACGGCGGTTTTTTTAGCGTCAATATTGGCGCTTTTATCAAGTTCGTTTGCTTTGGGCTTGCGATGTTTTTTGTCAATACCGAAACCGGTTGCGCGAATCATGACTTCAGACGGGGAGGTGCTTTCCAGAAGCACAGCCTCCCGGGCCCGGGGTAAATTTCCCTGACCAAACAAACTATTGTTAATAATAAGTAAAATAACTATCAATATCCTTTGCATATAATACCTCTTAAAAACCGCTCCTGCTTTTTTGAACCATGGCAAAAGGATTGAAAGGAATTGCCGGGGGCGAAAAGTGAATATAAAAGCCAAGAGTTGGTCCGACACTGGAAATCTTTGGATAATTTTCTTCAAAGAAATTTGTAATATCCTCCTCTTTGTCATCATATTTCACATACCATAAATTCATGGGCGCAAACATGTTATATCCGGTAAAAACACCGACATTGCAATCAACGTTCAGGGCATATTCCAACCCGACATTCACTCTACCGCCAACACTGACATTTATGATCCTGACGTCCTTATTATCATATTTTCCGCCGACGGATAGTCCCTGCGCCCCCAAAAGTGTTTCGCCGTGTAGGGCAAACCGACCGAAGTAAAATTTTCTCATATAGCCTAAATAGCCGTTAAAGTAAGTCGCCCAAGAATTTTCCTGCTCTCGTTCAACACTTATTTTGAAAATGTCAAAAAGGTTCAATAATTCTTGTCGGGAACAAACTCTGCTTTTTACGGGAATAACCGCTCCGGTGCCGCCGACCACCAAAAAGGACTGCCTCTTCTTTGTTAAAGAAGCGATGTTACATTGAAAATCCAGATCAATACCCGGAACACCGCCGGTAAATTTTTCAAAGCCAACGGCAAATTTGTCTGATTGAAAAGCGCCCTCCTCAATCTTGACATTGAACCATCTCGGCTTCACCGCAATGTCTATTCCTAATCTTGGATGTTCAACAATCATCATTCCGCTTACCCAATCACCCTTTTTGATTGCCACCGCCTGAGATAGTTGTCCCGGCGCGCTATGATTATCCGAAACTGTGCTCACGCGCACAAATCCTGATTTTTGGAAGTGGATTTTACCGTTTGTTTTTTCAATCCATTCGCCGACAAAGAACGGGTCGTCCAATTTAACACCCTCGGCGCGACCGAGTGGAAACCGGATCTTGCGCCGGTAAACTTCCGAAATTGGCGCCATTAGTTTAAACATGTCAAGTTCCCGGGTCTTAACCTCAAGGTTCATCGCCAGGGTTTGAGCGGCATTTCGGAAAGCAAAATCTTTTGCGCTAACCCGCTCGCCGTTAATTTTGTTATCCTTATCGGAATTTGCGTTGCTTGTTCCAATAGAGGATATTTTGGCGAATTTTTCCACACGGGGATTTTCAGCGGTAATAATATGGTACCACAATACACCGCCTTTAATGCGGACGTCGACCTCTTTTTTATTTTTGCTCCACTTTTCGTGATAAGTATCTATAAAGGGAATATAAATAAAAGATGAATTCATTACCTGTTCTAATTGATCAGCGGTAATGCCGATCTCTTTTGCTTTTAAGCCGATGAAGGAGTTTTTTTGGACGTCACTGACCAGCGCCCGGGCTCGGATTTCTTTATTGATATCCAGGATTTTAATGATTTCGGGGACGATGGTTTTATTGATAATGGCTTCGATATCGGCTTCCGAAGTATATTCCCCATCAGCAAGTTTTCGTTTAAAAGATTGCTGGATGTTATCCGGAAGCGTATTATAATCGAACCGGGCTATTTGAATGCCGGTATGAATAGCGTCCAGGAAATATTGTTGATTAGCCGGAGATATTTTAAAGTCACCGGCGACTAAAAGCGCGTCAACGTAGGATATTGATTTTCGAGTATATTTATCCGGTGTTTGAGCCATAACGTCAGCAGACAAAAGACTCACCACAAGAATTGCCACAGCGTAAAAATGAAGATTCATTCTTTTTGATATGATTTTAATCCCTTTGGGCATTATGACGAAACCTTTATATGTTTGTAGTCATAAAATTTATGTAAATTAAATTTCGACGCAAAGGTGTTAGATGTCAACAGTTTTTTTAATAATAGCGGGTAATTTATATTATTGTTGACATTATGTGATATAGAGCATAAAATTGAGTGAAATTCTAAAAGGTTCATAACCGTGAATATAAATAAACGTTTCCAGATATTGTTCGCAATCTTATTATTTCCCCGGATTATTTTCCCGGGCGGACAGACAATATCAATCAATGAGGTTATGTTTGACCCGAAGGGATCAGAATACTATAATGAGTTTATCGAAATTTTTAATCTGAGCGATTCGGTACTGTCTCTCGAGGGCTGTTATCTTTTAATTGACGGCAATGTCGACACCTTAAAGTTTATTGATTCCCAAAACATGCTTTTACCGGGATCTTATGGGCTTATCCTCGACCGGGATTATATTATTGAGCATAAAGACACTGTTTACAATCATCTGATTCCGGGCGACGCCCTGCTTTTAACCATTCACGACAAATCTTTTTCCAGTAGCGGATTAGTCAATAGCACTGCGCATACAATTTATCTTATTGCCGGCAATGGCGATACGCTCTCTGCCGTTGTAACAACACCCGGTCAGAATTCCGGTTATTCTGATGAAAAGATTCTTTTGGATGGTCCCAATAGCCCGGAAAACTGGGGCAACAGCATTTCGTATTTAGGAACTCCCGGATTTAAAAACAGCATCTCCCCCCGGGATTATGATGTGGCAATTATTGATTTGCGTTACTTTGATGATATTGAATATCCGACACCCGGCGAACCGGTGCGGTTTTTATTAAAAGTACAAAATCTCGGCTTGAAGACAATATCGAATGCCGAACTGATTTTGGGCGAGGACACCAACAGAGACACCACCCTTCAGGACGAAGAGATATTTTACATCGATATTATGACAATTAAACCCGGCAATTCGGCGGTCCTGTTGCCCGTGCTGCCCGAAGCCCGCTCCGGCGTCATGTCCCTGTTGGGTACGGTTTTATATGATGACGACAATTCCGCCAATAACTCCGTTTATCTGGAATTTTATGTACCTTATCCGAAAGGTTGTATGGCAATCAACGAATTTATGTATACGCCGGATACAGACGGCGGCGGAGAGTGGATAGAAATATTAAATGTATCCGGCGATACGGTAAATCTAAAAAACTGGACCATTGCAGACAACTCAACCCGGGCATTAATGACCGATGCGGATTATTTTGTGCCGCCGGGGTCTTATGTGGTTATCGCCTCAGATTCGGTGCTGTTGGAATATTGGGATGTCGGGGAATATTTCATAAAATCCAAAGTGAAGCTGCCGGCGTTGAATGATGCCGGTGATTCCATTGTCGTAAGAGATTTATGTGGACAAACAATTGACGCGCTGAAATATTCGAGCGCCTGGGGGAAAAAGCCGGGTGTTTCTCTCGAGAGAATCAATCCGTATATTGACGATCAAAGCTCGTCAAACTGGAGCCTGTCCGGGGCGGCAGAGGGCGGAACACCCGGTAAACGAAACAGCGTCATGGTAAAAAACTATGATCTTGCAATGGACTATATAGAAACGCAACCACAGTGTGCTATGCACGGCGAATCGGTACAGATGAATTATGGAATAAAAAACACAGGTATGAATACCGTATATCAATATTCTATTCGCCTTACAGCTGTATTGCAAGCAGCGGTATCAGATTCTAATATTGTTTTTGAATCAACAATAACCGTATTGGATTCTCTTGAATCTGGAAACACACACACCGGATTCCAAATAATTGAAGCGCTAAATGGCGGCGCTTATCAGCTCTTTGCATCTGTTATTTGTCAAGGGGACGAATTTCCTGAAAACAACCGGGATAGTTGTCTGTTTGCCGTTGGCTTTCCGGAGAATGCAATTGTTATCAACGAATTTATGTATACGCCGGATACAGACGGCGGCGGAGAGTGGATTGAGATATTAAATGTATCCGGTGATACGGTAAATCTGAAAAACTGGACCATTGCAGACAACTCAACCCGGGCATTAATGACCGATGCGGATTATTTTGTGCCGCCGGAGTCTTATGTGGTTATCGCCTCAGATTCGGTATTGTTGGAATATTGGGACGTCGGGGAATATTTCATAAAATCCAAAGTGACACTGCCGGCGTTGACCAATACCGGTGATTCCATAGTCGTAAGAGATTTATGCGGACAGACAATTGACGCGCTGGAATACTCGAGCGCCTGGGGGAAAAAGCCGGGTGTTTCCCTCGAGAGAATCAATCCGTATATTGACGATCAAAGCTCGTCAAACTGGAACTTGTCCGGGGCGGCAGAGGGCGGAACACCCGGTAAACGAAACAGCATCATGGTAAAAAACTATGATCTTGAAATGGATAGTTTAATAATCCTTGCGCCGAACATAATAATTGGTGATTCGGTGGCGGTAAAAGGCATTGTCAGAAACAGGGGCTTAAATACTGCTTTTGGCTACTTAACTCGCTTTGCCCTGTTGGATGCGGATGAAAACGCCGTTTTTGATTCGATTGTTGTGGTAAACGATTCTTTGGTGCCGGGAGAAGAGCAAACGTACTGTCTGGATATAGCCCTGGGAAATGGTGGGATTTTTCAGGTTTTAGCCGTGGTTATATATGAAAAAGATGAAGATGTTTATAATGATAGCGACACCTGTTTTTTAGCGGTGGGATATCCGGAAAACAGCCTGATTATTAATGAAATTATGTATATGCCGGAGACCGGCGAAGCCGAATGGTTTGAAATATTTAACCCGTCGTCAAAAGAAGTGGATTTGAATCGGTGGGAATTTCGGGACGCTAATGGGAAGTGGCGGGTTCTTATTAACCAATCGGAGATCCTTCTACCTGAATCTTTTGCAATTGTTGCCGCACGGCAAGATTTTCTACAAGCCTATCCCAATTTTGACGGACTATTAATTGTTCCGGATGGTTTTCCGGTTATCAATAATACATCGGACTCCTTGTTTCTGTGTGATGCAATCAACCATCCGGTCGAGCGGGTATATTTTGAAAAGTCCTGGGGCGGCGCTGTGGGCAACAGCCTTGAGCGAAAAGATCCCAATGTTCCCGCTCTGACTGAAAATAACTGGGGAAGTTCCGTTGCGCCCGAAAGAGCTACGCCGGGATATGCCAATTCGATTTTAAAGTATCAATATGATCTTTCTATTATACCCGGGAGCTTCCGGTTTGTGGACTCGACGGTATCTTTAATAGATGCTGCGCAATTTCAGATTGAAATCAAAAACTCCGGCAGCCAAAAATCCAAGCCCTTTTCACTGGAGCTGTTTCACGACACCAATCTCGATTCAAATGCAGCGACACCGGAACTTGTCTGGAGTCTGCATAATATCCCGTCCCTGCCGCCGGACTCAACGATAGCCCTGGGCAGAGAGATATTCTCACAAAGATCGGGACGATGTCGCTATCTTGCAATAGTGACAATGATCGGTGATGAAAACATTGAGGATAATATCGCGTATACGGATCTGCTGGTGGGCTATCCGCCCGGAACGCTGGTCTTGAATGAATTTTTAGCCTATCCGACGGCGGAACAGACGGAATTTATTGAATTTGTCAATATTGGCAGCGATAATATTCAGATAGCGGACTGGTTTCTGGCAAATAAGCGCAGCATCGCCCAAATCAAGGCGCCGGTTATTATTAAACCGGGTGAATATCTCGTTCTTGTAAATGACAGCAGCACCTATTTTAATTATTTTCCTCCTTCCAATGCTGTTGTGTTGGCGCTCCCTAAATGGCCGGGCTTAAATAACATGGCGGGCAAAATTTTATTAAAAGACCTGACCGGTACAATTATTGACTCGGTGGAGTATGATGAAACCTGGGGATTGCGCCCGGGAATTTCGATGGAGAAAAAATTTCCCGATTTGGCAGGCAGCTTATTAGAAAATTGGACACCGTCCAACGCCGAATTCGGAGCAACGCCGGGAATGCTAAATTCCATTACGCCGCCAATGCATGATTTAAGTCTGGATTCTGTTGCCCTGTCTCCGGCAATGGGTGATGAGGCCACCGAGTTTACCATTTCACTAAAAGTATCAAATATTGGTTTAAGCGAATGCCCCAATGCGATTATTCACATATTTGACAAACAGGAAAACATAACCGGTCCGATAATCTCCCGCCCAACCGGATCAATGGAGCCCGGCAAAACAGATAGCCTGTCATTTTCCATCGGAACTCTTTCGTCCGGTTTGCACACGCTAATAGCAGGTCTGGACTGGGCTGTTGATCAGAACGCTCAAAACGATTCTATGCAAATTGCCGTGAGGGTTTCATTTGAAAGCGGCGCCTTGCTGCTTTCTGAATTTATGGCAATGCCGGGTGAAATAGAAGCAGGTGGCAATTCTGTCGCTGAGTACGTTGAGGTTTATAATCCCAGGCCGGAAGATGTTTACCTGAAGGGGTGGTTTATCAGCGATGAAAACACCGATAAACCGGTTCAGCTTTTTGAGGACAAGTTCGTGTCATCCCGGGATTATTTTGTTATCGCTTCCGATTCAACGGTGTTTCAATATTCCGGATTAAATGCACGACAAACTATTGTTTTGGCTAAATTCCCATCGTTAAACAATGAAGCAGATTGTATTGTTATGAAAGACCCAACCGGTAGAATGATTGACAGTTTGCGATATTCATCTGGGTGGGGAATAACGAAAAACAGCTCCCACGAAAGGGTGTTTTATACAAATCCCAATATCGGCAACAACTGGCGCCTGTCCACGTCACTCGCGGGCGGTACTCCGGGGCTACCGAACAGCGTGGCAATTTCTAAGGAGTGGAAAAAACCGGGGATCAAAGTCGAACCCAACCCGTTTTCTCCCAACGGAGACGGCATTGACGATGAAGTGGCAATATTGTTTCAAATACCCTTTCCCAGCGCGAAGGTTACCGTTGAAATCTATGATATGATGGGTCGTTTAATTTATCAACCTGCGAAAAATGTTCTGTCCTCTTCCGAGGGTGTGGTATATTGGAATGGGGCAAGCAACCATAGTGGAAAAACGCGGATTGGAATGTATGTCGTCCGCTGTACCGCTACGGATTCAATGAGCGACCAGACTGTGGGATATGTCACAACATTGGTGCTGGCGCGATAGAATTTGTAATTATTCCTTGATTTTTGCAGCAAACTCTTGTAAAGTAGTATGTAGGTAATTCAAAAACATAACAATAAACAAAGCAGGAGAGCATTATGAAAAGACGATTTAAAACATTAGGCGTATTGCTCGTTTTATTTGCCCTGATGATAAACATGTCCCCGGCTCAGACCATCGAAGAAAGAATACAGTCGATGGTGTCTACAAATGCGGAACTATATGTAACTCCGCTGGTTACGGCTTTTGGATCGGGACTGAACAGCGGCTGGTTTCATTCTGCAAAACCCCACAAGCTGTTTGGATTTGATATCGGACTAAGGGCGATGGCTGTTACCTTTCCAAAAGACCAACAATCTTTTAATTTTGATGTTTCCGGGCTTGAATTAAATAAGACGATTGATGGGTACCCAATTACATTAAATGGTGAAGATCTTTATCCGAATCGCGAAGTTCCAACGTTCTTTGGTTCGGAAGAAGAGGGTGTTATAGAGCCGGCAGCCGAAGACGTTATTGTCGGACTTATCGAAGAGCAGCTGCTCGAACAGGGAGTTTCACAGACTGTCATTTCCCAACCTGACTTTCAAAGCAATCTGTCTTCTATCGCCGGATCGGTTCCCGCCGTTTATACTCCCCCCGGAACCGGAATGGATTTTCTACCGTTAATCGTTCCCCAGGTTGCGCTCGGGCTTTCTTTGCCGATGTTGCCCATAAAAGCCGAAATTGTCGCCCGGGGAATACCGGAAATAGAAGTATCTGATGAGATTGGGAAATTCAATTTTTACGGTGGCGGCGCAAAGCTGGCTCTTGATCCTTTTATTCCGATTCCCATGTTTCCGGTTGATATCGCTGTGGGAGCATACTTTCAGAAGATGACGCTTGGCAAGGTTTTTGAGTCAAATCATTCACTCCTCAGTCTTCAGGCGGGGAAAGAGTTAAATATGTTGGTGTTCGCCGTGGGGGTATACGGCGGCATAGGATTAGAAAGTTCAAATGTAAAAGTAAAATATACTTATATGAATGAGAATGATCCCCATGATGTGTTGAACGGCAGCGAGATTAAATTCGACATGAAGGGTGAAAACAAATTTCGCACAACCGTTGGCGCGCGCGTCAGATTAGCGGTTATAAATGTAAGCGCCGATTATTCTATGGGAGCCGATAATATTCTGACGATAGGCGCCGGATTTTCAATCAGATAATTTCAAAACGCCAAAATTTCATAAAGAAGCCTTCCGGGAATTAACCCGGAGGGCTTTTGTTAATAGCACATTGGAATTTTGAGAATTTAGCTTTATTATTGACTGTTTGTTGTGAGTAAACGGGAGAGGCTTTTCAAATGGGTAAATGGACAGGAACAATCATCGGCAGTGGTATCGGCTGGGCGCTGTTTGGGCCCCTGGGGGCAATCTTTGGCGCTTACATCGGGAGCATGGTGACGGGAAATTCTCACGGGAGAGAGTACTCAGAGGCAGATTTTAAGAGAAAGGCATCACCATACGGAGATACTCGCGCCGGTGATTTTGCCGTGGCAATGTTGTCCCTGTTTGCCTATGTCAGTAAATCGGACAAAACCGTTCAATCCTCTGAAATACAATATGTGAAGAAATTCCTCATTGAAAAATTTGGCGCCCGGAACGCACAGGACCTTTTATATTTATATAAAGAGATATTGAAGAAAGACTATGACATACAAGAAGTCTCCCGGCAAATTGCACAGCATATGGATTATTATTCCAGGCTGGAACTGGTCCATGTTCTGTTCGGTATTGCCGGAGCGGACAATATATTTCAGGAACCGGAGTTGCGAGCCATTCAGGAAATTTGTAGCGGTCTGGGAATTTCTTCAAAAGATTATGAATCAATCAAATCAATATTTATTAAAAGCAGTAATCAGGCATACGCCATTTTAAATGTAGCCCCCAATGACGATATTGATGTCGTTAAAAAAGCATATCGTGATCTTGCGGTAAAGTACCACCCCGACAAGGTAAGCCAACTGGGGCCGGAAATACAAAAACTGGCTGAGGAAAAATTTAAGTCAATCAATGACGCTTATCAAACAATTCGCAAAGAACGGGGATTTTAACCGGTGTCCGTCTATAAAGAAAGTCCTTTTAGAACAATAAACAATCTTTCTGTCGGGCTGTCTGTTCTCCAGCCGATTGTTTTACACGCGGATGTTATTGATTCGACAAACATCTGTTTGTTGCAGGATAATGATTACCCCAACGGAACTGTTTTATTGGCGGACTATCAAACGGCGGGGCGCGGTCGATTCGGAAGATGCTGGCAAAGCCCCCCGGAAGAAGCCTTGCTTTTTTCTGTTTTATTGACGGATTTGCCCGCCCGGATTCCTTTATATATCTATACATTTCTTGCCGCCGCAGGAGTTTATAGCGGGTTGGAAATTCAGATACCGGATTCCCACAAACTTGCGTTAAAATGGCCCAACGATGTAATGCTTGATCAAAAAAAAGTTTGTGGTATTCTGGTTCAGAGCCGGATGAGTGGACAGAATATCCAACGGTTGGTTATGGGAATTGGATTGAATGTAAACCAGCCGGAAGATTATTTTGTCGGTGAACTCGCCCGGGCAACATCTTTGGGGGCTTCTTTGGGCAAAACATTCGACCGCAATGAAGTTTTAAAACATATTTTAAGATCTCTCGATCAAGCTCTGCTTAGATTGAGAGACACCGGAGAAGAGGCTATTTTAAAAATATGGAAAAGCGGCTGTGATTCCATCGGCAAGAACGTTGCGGTAAACGACGGCAAACGGGTATACCGGGGAATTTTTGAGGATGTGTCGGCAAACGGTGGACTCATTCTTAGAATTAAAGAAAAAACAAGGGTTTTTCACGCGGCAGACGTGACCATAGTAAAGAAAGATAAAGATGCTGTTAGTTATTGATATCGGCAACACCAACACCGTGATCGGAATATATCGTAGCAAGACGCTGGTAGAGAGCTGGCGGCTTATGAGCTCGCACGCCCGCACGGTTGACGAGTTTTGGATTGTGGCAAAATTGCTATGTAATGACGCCGGAATAAATACGGGTGACATTAAGGGCGTTATTATCGGCTCGGTTGTGCCGGACTTGACTAACAGTTTTATAAAAATGTCCCAAAAGTATTTATCGGTCGAGCCCGTTATTGTTGAACATTCTTTGAATCTGGGTCTTAAGTTTTTGGTGCGGGAGCCCAAACAGCTTGGCGCCGATAGAATCTGCAATGCCGTTGCTGCAAAAAAAATGTACACCACTCCTCTTATCGTCGTCGATTTGGGAACAGCCACGACATTTGATGTTTTAGATAAAAAAGGGGATTATATTGGCGGGGCAATTTCTCCCGGATTGCTGACGGGCTCACTCGAGCTGATCAGAAAAGCGTCGCAATTACACCAGATTGATCTGACCTATCCGGATAATATCATCGGAAAAACCACAAAAGAGCATCTTCAAAGCGGAATCTTTGTCGGGCACATTGCCATGATCGAGGGGCTTGTCAGTCGAATTAAAAAAGAGTTTGCAAATGACCCCGTGATGGTAATTGCCACCGGCGGATACTCTCAGGAGTTGAAAAAGCACACACCCAATATTGATGTTGCCAATCCAAACCTTACCCTCGAGGGGCTTTATCTGATATATGAAATGAACCGGAATTGGATAACGAGTAAACAGTAAAAGCAGCTAATCGGAGAAACAGGAACATTGTTTAATAATTTGAAACTTTCTGAATTTCTGAAATTTTATTTCCTGGGATGGCTGATTGTTTTCAGCGCCGGTCGTGAAGAAGTTTTTGCCCAAGAAACCTATAAATTCGACCTGGATTTTTTATTCATACCCTGTGTCGAAATTGTAATGGAAATTTCCGACACAACAGACGTCCGGGGACAACAATTGAAGAAATTGGATTACTACACCCGGACCCGCCCGCTTTTTAATCCGATTTTTCAGGTTAACAACACCTATAAAACGGTCTATCATCCGGAAACCTTTCAAGTTGTGTTTACTGAAAATAAAATAGAACAATCGAACCTTTTTCAAAACATCTCGGCTGAATATTCCGATAATATTGTGAAATATTCCAATGGCTCCATCCGTTCAATTTTGCCGGGAGCACACAACATCTTTTCACTGTTAATGCACTTGCGAATGATGGACTGTAAACAACTTGACCGGGAAAGGATTTTAGTTGAGTTGGCGGGCAATTTATATGAAGCCCAACTTAGCTATGGCGGCGAGGAGATTGTGACGGTCGATAAGGACGGTGTTGTCGCCGATAAAATCGAAATATCGTTGTTTTTATTAACAACCGGTCGGTCAACCGTAACCGAAAAAACAGATATATTTCATCAGAGAATCGGTTCGCCCGATAGCCGAAAATTTATCTGGATTGAACGCGCTGCCCCCCGGCGTATTGTCAAAGCTGAATTTAACTTGCCGCCCGTATGGCTGGTCGCAACATTAAGCGCGGACAAAGATGAAGTTTACCCGTAACGTTTACTTTTTCCTATATCGCAACAGGCGATTTATCATTACGTGGCTGATTATTACCGCAGCTGTTGTTCTTGGTTTGTATTTCAAAATTAATAAAGAAATAATCACCGTCACTGTTGTTATATTTGGTGTTATCGCCAACGCTTTTGTGGGGCTTGCGGGCCTTATCGCCATGATTCCCGTCGTTGGGCCTCTAATTGTAAAAGTGTTGTCGCTACCAATATTCTGGTTGTTGAACGCGGCGGGATATTATATCTCTGTGATAGCCATAAAAAGAGGCTACGGCAGAGACGTCATAAATTACCGAATCGTAACCGTAATTTTTCTGGTTGGTTTTGCTGTTGGATTTGTTTTAGCAAAATTAATTTGACGATCGTAGAATTCGGGCGGAAAGAATTTGGTCGCCCCGCTCTATTTTCAATACTACATTTAATCCTTCAACGATTTCGCCAAATCGCGTATAGTTGTAATCAAGATGATATTGAGGTGTCGTGGTGATAAAAAATTGAGACCCCTCTGTGTCGGGTCCGGAACTGGCCATTCCAACAGATCCGGTATTATATCCAATTGGTGATTTTTCGGTTAGCAGGTGATAATTGGGACCGCCCCAGCCGTCTCCGCGGGGGTCGCCGCCTTGAACGACGAAATTGGGGATCACCCGGTGGAAAATCAGCCCGCAATAAAATCCGCTGTCTATACGGTCAAGAAAAGCGGCGGTGGTATAGGGCGCATAATATCCGTCACAGCGGATCACAAAAGCGCCTTTATTTGTCATTATTTCAACGTGAGGATGAAGCCCGTGCTGATTTAATTTGTCGAGGTTTGAGTATAAAAAGGGATCGGTGTATTCCAGGGGTGGGGCGATGGTCTGCTTGAAGGTTTCTCCCAATATCCGACGGCTTTCATTGCGCAATTGTTCTTGCCGGCTGACCAGCAGAGGGCGGATGTAGTGTGGGGCGTCGTTGGGATGTAATTTTTCGATTACTTTTAAAACCATTAGCAGAGCTTCGGAAAATTTGAAATCATTCTGTTTCTTAAGACAGGCGTAAAGGTCTGGCAGAAGATTGCCGACATCAACCGTTGTTTCTGACATTATACTCGCCGCCAGGTAGATCTGTACCGGGTCGCTACCGGTAAGTCCAAGGTGTAACACGGACAGGTATTCTTCCGGTGTAATAGTCTGATTGTCTAATAACGGGTTGAGCATGTTTGCCAACCCCATATAGGCGGCTAAAGCTATGGAAAAATTTTTATGTTCCACCAGAGACACCAGAGCCTCATAGGATTTTCTGTTTTGTAAATTGCCCAACCCCTCTGCCCTATATACCAGCAGATTTTCCTGAGACAAGACTATTTCCTCTATATATTGAATGCTTGAATCGATGCGAGGCGTGATAAATCCGACAATTGAACCTTGAATATGTTCCGATGACTGGTTAAACAGATTAGTAAGTATATTAATCAGTCGGGGCGATAAAGGAATGTATTGCGGTGCGTTTTGAAGAGCGGCGGCCACGATGTGATTATTTGAATCACTTAAGGCAATAGTCCACAAATCTTCCGGCTGTTCCAATGTGGGTAAAGCTAATACGGTTTCATAACGCACCCGCCAATCCTCATCGGCGAGCAGGGTTTTGTAAATCTGTTTTTTTTCTGCAAATGTCATTGGTCGCATGATTCGCGCCACCGACCGGCGAATTTCATTATCCGGGTTTGCCGCTGCTTGCATTAAAGAGTCAAGGTGTGGTAAAAGATGCCCGGGGTCTTGAATTCTCTGGAGGGCAACAGCCGCCATCCGGCGCGTATTCATATTGTCAGAATTCAAAAAATTACAACATTCGGTTATATTTTCGGGCAGTAAAATTGCCCGTGAAAAGAGGTATACACAAGCGCGCATAAAAACAGCATCGGGAATTTTAGAACGCCATTGTCTGTTCAGAAGAGTAATGGTGTTTTGATCGCCAACCAGTCCGAGTGAAAGCACGATCTGATTTCGGATAGCGGGAATATTTTCTGCCTTGAGACGTGCGATCAGTTTCTCTTTAGAGAGATTTGACGGCAATTGTCCCAGAGCGAAAACCGCACCAAGGCGCACGAGTTGAGACGAGTTGTCCAAAAAAGGATCCAGCGCTGCAACAATAAGCGTATCTCTGCTGTTTGCCGCCGCCAGACAGGCTCTGAATTTATTTTCGGGGCGGCGAAACGTAGAGGTATCTAGAATCAATTCTTGAATTAGGCGATTATTTTGGGCCTGTAATATAAGACGGTCTTCGTGAGAGAAGGGACTCTCCGAACAATTAATTAACGTAAAGACAAACCAGAGCCCCAGGGAATAGAGAACGAAATTTTTATTGATAATCTATTCCTCCCAAAATGAAGATATATATATTCCGGCGCCAAGACCGCAGAGCGGAAACACGCCCTCGTAATCGGCATTCAGATAATTATAATATTCCGGGATAAGTCCGAAATTTTGGTATGCCTGATTTGTTACCCAGCGTTTCAACTCCCTGGCTTTATTAAAATTGGTCATTCTTTGGTTTAAAATGGAAATCAGAATATTACCGAAGACCCATTCGTGTTGAGGCTGAACGCCGATATTGGCAAAACGGCGGAGTCCATTATTCAAAGCAAGTTTATTTTCAAAGACAGCGAGGGTACTTTTACTTATGAAGTCTTGTGGATTAAAGACCCAGATTAGCGCTATTGTACCGACTGCATCAAGAGGGACGTCCGGGCTTTTTCCCTCTAAGAATCCTTTCAGGGCATTCACATTTTCATCGTAAAGATTCATTTTAATCTGTTGATGTAACACTACGGCGGCATCTTCATATTCCAGAGCTTTCGTTTCATCATTTATCATACGAGCGAGCCAGGCGGCGTCAACCAGGCCGCGATAATTACAGGCGGCGGTGAAACTGTAGTGTTTCGGAGCGCCGGGGTTATAGAATCCATTGTCAAGACCCGATATTTTTGTTTCATCTATTGAATTCAAAACCACGTCGGCGATTCCGCCTGAAATTTTTGGCCAGTAATACTCTAGAAATTTAATGTCATTGGTCGTCTCTATATATTGTCTCAAATTCCAAAGCGTTAACCCGAATCCGCCAAGATAGATTTCCGGCCCAAATTGACCGGTAGAGATTATCTCCGCCCCGTTGCCGAAATAGCTGTTGACCGAAACGGTATAATCCCGCCCGAATCCAACGTTTTCACCGGCCCACTGGTAATGTTTAAATTTGCCACATCGCCCGTTCATGACGAATTGTATCGTCGCCAGCGCCTCATCGTAATGCCCGGACAAAAGAAGTGCATCGATGGCAAAACTCATGCTCAGCGGAGCGGATGCTGCCAGAGGAGAGGGAATAAATGTGGATATGATCTGTCCTCTCGCGGGAAAATTATCGCGACACTGAGCCATTTTTAAAACAACCAGTGACTGAGAATAAACAGCAGACTCTTCAGATGACAAGCCATGGGGCAATAGTGTTAATGCCTGCCATTTTTTCCACCACTCTATTTCTTTAATCAGCGCTGTAAAACCGGGGTGTTCATTTTTATATTTTCGGAGAATATTATAGGGCTTGGAATTCGTTATACTATCGTAGTAACAAACAACAAACAGCCATTTGCGGTTCTGATCCCGGAAAGACCATTTTCCGATATAGAGATTTTGATCTTTATCGGTAATTTCAAAATTTAAAGAGTATTCTTCGACTGAATTTCCCTCCAGAACCGCATAGAAAATCCAGATTGGTTTTTCAAATGAAAAAGGTGCAAAAGCATACTGATCCAGGGTAATATTATCTCCGGAGAGCTTATGGTGAACAATGCCGGTTCCCTCAATATATCCAACAGATTTTGTTGACAATTCAGTAAGGGGAATTTCCCGGCGGTTTTGAAATAAAACCGTGCGGGCGGAAGAAACCAGCCGGGGCGTCTCTCTGACCTCGTCAAACTGGGCATATATATGCGGACTGAAATTGGTATATTCTCGGTTAATAATATTATAGTCGGCAAATGCGATGCCGTTACTGAAAGGAATCTGTCGGACAGAGCAATGAGGGTGGATTTTGGTTTGTTTGATGATCGGGGTCGGTGGAGTTAAAGATAACAGAACCGGACCGGAAATAATTCCTCCGGCGCCCTCTTGATTATTAATCCGCACGGCAATGGTGTTTTGCCGTTGTAATAGGCGTAGCGGTATGGTATAGCAGCGAGGATTTAATGGATCTATCTGGTCCGGTGATCTGAAAGACCCGGTTTCGCCGATCAGAACGCCGTTGAAAAATGTCTGATCGGCACCGTTAATCTGTCCGATATGCAAAAAAAGCGTGTCATATAGAAACCAACCTGAGTCGGCGTTAAAATGAATTCGATACCAGGCAATACCGTCATAGTTTGCAAAACCCTGATCTTCCCAGGAGCCCGGCACCGTTACCGGATACCATGCCGAATCATTAAGATCAATAGCAGACCACGTGGAGTCGTCGCCAATATTAAACAGCCAGGTTCCATTAAGCAGCATATCTCCCGCAAGAGTTGTGAGGAACAGTAGATTTACAAGACCTATCTTGAGGTATTTCATAACCATGAAATTACATTATTTTACCGAGAAACTCAAAATTGTTATCGAATATAATTTCTTTTCTCAAGTCGGGGATTCCGGATAATGTTGTTCAACAGACAACAGGTGTTTTTTTATGGCTAACCCGCCGCCAAAACCCATAAGATGTCCGTTTTTGCCGATGATCCGGTGACAGGGAATTACCAAAGGCAAAGGATTGTGATGCAAAGCGCCGCCGACTGCCCGGTATGCCCTTGGTCGTTCGCACCAGGCTGCAATATCACCATAACTGACGACAGCGCCGAATGGTACTAAAAAGGTCCAGAATAAAACGCGCAGCATGAATTCCGGATCAATAAAAAAAGTATTTATCGGGGGTATTTGAAATGGTCGCCCGATTTTCAGATATGTATCAATACCGCCAGTCAATTGGGCGGCGAACGAAGGAAACAGCTTCACCCGAGGGTGTAAATTTAATTTATCCGACTGGCGATCAATCTCATCGCGACTAAAAGAAATTGCTACCACGTCTCGATCCGTTGCAAGCACGTAGTAGGAAATGCCGGCTCGACCGGACAACAGATATATTGATTCCGGTTTCGAGCTTGTTTTTTTGAAGCCGGCGGCAACCATTTGCAGGAGTAACAATTGACGACACCCGGAACATTGTTGCCAATGCTGAAAATGCGCTACTTCCTGTTTTATACTGAGTCTGTGACCGATGATTGATGAAACAATTGTTTCGCTTAAGTGCCCGGACATCTCTTTTCCTTCAAAACCTGATTAAAAATACAACAGGTTTTAATAAAATAGAACGGTTTTTATTGCCAAATTTGTTTTTAAAGACTACTTTAAACACCGTAATGAAATATGAATATTAATAGTTTTATGTATTTACTCTATTTTCTTGCCGGTTTTAGTCTGCTTTATTTTGGCGCGAATTTTCTTGTCAGAGGCAGCTCGTCTATCGCCGTTTCCATGGGAATAAAAAAAATAGTCGTAGGTTTGACTATTGTCGCGCTGGGCACGTCAATGCCGGAATTTGTGGTCAGTTTTTTCGCCGCTATAGAGAAAGCCGACGGTGTCAGTGTGGGTAATATTGTCGGAAGCAACCTTGCAAATATATTGTTGGTCCTGGGGATTGCCGCCGTTATTCGCCCGATAAAGGCAAGGAGACGGATATTTCTTCTCGAACTACCTGTTTTACTATTCATTACCATCTTGTTTGTGCTGTTTTGTATAGACGGTACTCTGGTTGGCTATGAAGGTGGGATTATGCTGGCAGTTTTTATTGCTTATATGACCTTTATTATTATCAACCGCAAGGTGCGCGAAGGGGCGGATATTGAAATAGTGCCGATGGAAACCGGTCATCTGATAAAAAACAGTCTTCTCACAATTTCAGGATTGGGCGGTTTGATTATTGGCGGACAATTGACGGTTCGCGGAGCCATTGGGCTGGCGCAGGCGTTTGGGATTTCCGATCTGATTATCGGGTTAACCATCGTTGCTCTGGGCACTTCCCTGCCGGAACTATTTACCAGTATTGTGGCTGTGCTTAAAAAAGAAGATGATATATCCATTGGAAATATTATCGGGAGCAATTTATTCAACACCGCGTTCGTTTTAGGAATTATACCAATGATCCATACATTAAAAATAGATCCTCATGTGATTTGGGTTGATAATTTTCTGATGCTGGGGGTCACGATTTTATTTTCCGTGTTTTTATTTATCGGGCGGAAACTGTCACGGCCGGAGGGCGTTTTCCTGTTGATATTATATATTCTTTTTATTCTGAACCTGGGCTTTAATTTTATTTAATTTTGTAAAAACTCTATGAAAATAGCAATTTATCAATTTGCGCCCCTTTGGGGAAATAAAGCGGGTAATCTGAAAAAAATCGAATCGAGAATTAATCATTATTCCGGTATTGATCTGTGGATCCTGCCCGAGCTGTGTACAACCGGCTATCTCTTTGATTCGAGACAGATCCTGGCGCCTCTCACGGAGCCGTTCCCTGGCGGTGAAACATGCTCGCGCATCGAAGCTGTAACGAAGCGCAACAATACGTCCCTTATTCTCGGGGTTGCCGAAGAGTATAATGAAAAAATTTATAATAGCGCCGCCGTTTTTAACAATGGAAAACATATCGGCACTTATCGCAAAATCCATCTTTTTGATCAGGAAAAATTATTGTTCGATTCGGGTGGGGAGCCCCCCGCTGTTTTTTCAATAAATGGAACCAAGGTGGGCGTTATGATCTGTTTTGACTGGATCTTTCCGGAAACAGTTAGAACGCTGGCGCTGAACGGCGCTCAATTGATCGCACACCCGGCGAACCTGGTTTTGCCCTATTGTCCCGATGCAATGGTCACGCGAAGCATCGAAAAGAGGGTCTTTACGGCAACCGCCAACCGGATTGGGACGGAGAGATTGTCGGACGGACAACAATTAACATTTATCGGCGGCAGCCAGGTAACCGGCATTGACGGTAAACGATTGGGACAGTTATCTCGGCATGAGGAAAATGTTTTAGTGGTGGAGATCAATCCCGCCGAGGCTGATAATAAAGCCATTAACCAAAACAATGATTTATTTGTGGACAGAAAACCGGAATTGTATCGCTTAAATTGAGGAGAATTTTATATGCAGCGAATTGTTGTATTGGGTGCGGGTATGGTCGGAAGCGCAATTGCCGTTGATTTGCAAAAACAACATGCGGTAACATCGGTTGATCTAGACGAAATTCGGCTGGGGCAGCTGAAAGAAAATTTTGGCATAAATGTAATCCCCGGAGACTTATCAAAACCTGAATTGTTAAAAAAAGTGATTAAAAATTATGATCTGGTTATATCCGCCGTTCCGGGCACGATGGGTTATCAGACATTGAAGACTATAATCCAAAACGGCAAGAATGTGATCGACATTGCCTTTTTTCCTGAAGAAGCCCTGGAATTGGATGATTTAGCCCGAAAAGCCGGAGTTACAGCCGTTGTTGATTGTGGCGTGGCGCCCGGGATGAGCAATTTATTATTGGGCTATCATTACAAGCGCATGCAAGTGGAGTCTTTTAAATGTCTCGTTGGTGGCTTACCGATGAAAAGGACCTAGCCCTATCAGTACAAAGCACCCTTTTCGCCGTCCGATGTTATTGAAGAATATATTCGCCCGGCGCGGATAGTGGAAAATGGCAAGGTGGTTATTCGCGAGGCGCTCTCTGAACCGGAGATGGTCAATATTGATCCCGTCGGAACCCTTGAAGCATTTAATACTGACGGCTTAAGATCGCTGATTAAGACTATTAATGTACCGAACATGAAAGAGAAGACAATGCGATATCCCGGGCATATTGATTATATCCGCGTTTTAAGAGAAACGGGATTTTTTAGCGATCAACCGATAACAGTCAAGGGACAAACAATTGTGCCTCTTGATGTCAGCTCAACACTGCTGTTTAAGCAATGGAAGCTTATGCCCAAAGAACCCGAATTTACCGTTATGCGGATTACAATTTCCGGAACCGAACACGACCAACCACAAACCTATATTTATGATATGTATGACCAATATGATAAAATCACCGAAACATCATCGATGGCAAGAACCACAGGTTATACCTGTACCGCTGTGGCAAACCTTGTTTTGACGGGTCAATTTTCCCGGAAAGGGATTTCGCCCCCGGAGTATCTTGGTGAAGATTCCCAAAATGTAGATTTCGTTCTGCAATATTTAAAAGAGCGCAACATTATTTATCATGTTCGCAAAAAACAATAATTCCGGACGAAAACTATGTAATTGAAATTTAATTCATAAACAAGAGCTGATTTCACTATATTATGGGGGTAATTAAAAAAGGGAAGTCCTATGATGAATCGAGAAAAAGCCTGGGCGTTGTTAACAACATACACAAAAAATGACAGTCTGATCAAACACGCCCTGGCGGTCGAGGCGGCGATGCGTTTTTATGCCGGATATTATAAAGAAGATGAAGATTACTGGGGAATTGTGGGGCTATTACATGATTTTGATTATGAGACATTCCCCGATGAGCAAAATCACCCCTACCGGGGCAATGAAATACTGGAAAAAGAGGGCTATCCGGAGGAAATGCGCCGGGCAATTATGGGGCACGCTGCCTATACCGGGGTTGTCAGAAATACATTAATGGCCAGAACGCTGTTTGCCGTTGATGAACTGTCCGGTTTTGTTATGGCGGTTGCGTTGGTGCGCCCCTCTAAAAGCATTTATGAGGTAAAACCAAAATCCGTAAAAAAGAAGTTGAAAACCAAAGCTTTTGCCGCCAAAGTCAGCCGGGAAGAGATACAGCAGGGCATTCAGGAATTAGGGGTTGACGAGACCGAGCACATCCAGCGGGTGATTGATGGATTAAAAACCATTGCCCGGGAAATAGGGCTGGAAGGTGTAATCGAAACGGAAGGTTGATAAAACCAATATTTTTAGTTAATATTCAGATGAGTAAAACCCCGCCCCTTCCCTGACCATTAAGTAAGGGCGGTAAGCATAAAATTTTCTCTAGTTAGGAGATTTACTGACATTTTTTCGGCAGGCTAAGAACTGCTATTCCGCTATCGAACAGGAAATATTACCTGTTGTCGAAAAACCCGGACGATACATCGGCAATGAGGTTCACGTGCATCATAAGGGTTTTTCCAAAGCCGACTCGTCGATCGTTCTGGCTTATCCGGACGTTTACGATGTAGGGATGTCATATTACGGCTTCCAGATTTTATACCACATTCTAAACCGGAAAGAATCAATTGTTGCCGACAGAGTTTATGCGCCCTGGATGGATTATGAAGAGCAGTTGCGCGCCCGCTCTCTGCCGCTGTGCAGTTTGGAATCCCGGATTCCCATTCGCCAATTTGAC
>DPVY01000062.1:0-8444 GCA_003527965.1 Fidelibacterota bacterium | reverse complement strand
TGTTAGGTTTTACGCTGCCTTATGAATTGACGTTCACGAACATTTTGAATATGCTTGATCTTTCCCAAATACCCGTATATTCCGAAAATCGTACCGATCGAGATCCGATTGTTGTTGCCGGCGGCGGCAATTCATACAATCCAGAGCCGCTGTCACCCTTTATCGATATATTTGTTGTTGGTGACAGTGAGGTGATAATCGTACCGCTGGTAGAATTTATCGCTGAAAGAAAAAGAAGCGGTGTGCCCAGGTGGGAATTATTGCGCGATGTGGTTCGTTCGTTTCAGGGTGTGTATGTTCCCCGCTTCTATGATTGTGAGCCGGACAATGAGGGGTTCATGATTGTACATCCGTCAGAGCCGGGCATTCCTGATGTAATAAGATCTCTGCGGGTGCCCGAGTTGCAGCCGGACTATTTCCCTGAGAAACCGGTGCTTCCCCTGATTGAAATCGCTCAGGATCGATTGGTAGCGGAGATTATGCGCGGCTGCACCCAGGGGTGCCGGTTCTGTCAGGCGGGCATGATCTATCGTCCGGTGAGAGAGCGGTATCCGGCGGACATTCAGCGCCAAATTGAAAATTCCCTGGCGGCAACGGGCTATGAAAATGTTTCTCTGCTGTCCCTGTCGTCTTCGGATTACAACGGCATGGGTGAGCTGATCAACGGGATTTCCGGGCTGATGGATTGCCAGCGCATCGGGCTGTCACTGCCTTCAATGCGGCCGGATAGCTTTTCAGCGGAACTCGCCTATATTGCCCGTAAAACCCGAAAATCAGGATTGACATTTGCTCCCGAAGCCGGATCGCAAAGATTAAGAAATGTCGTTAACAAAAAAATATCCGAAGAGGATTTGCTCCGTTCGGTAGACATTGCCCTGCAGCATGGCTGGCGAACGATAAAACTGTATTTTATGCTGGGTCTGCCAACTGAAACCGATGAGGATATTGAAGCAATTATCCGGCTTGCCGAATTACTCTTACAGCGTGGGCGAAAACAGCTTAATTTAAACATTACCCTGTCTACTTTTATTCCCAAACCCTTCACGCCCTTTCAATGGGAACCACAGGATGATCCCGTTGCGGTTCAGCGCAAACTGGATATGTTGAAACCTCGGTTACGATCGCTAAAACATGTCAAGGTCATGGCGCGGGATCCTTTCTATTCCCAACTGGAGGGTGTTTTGTCGAGGGGTGACCGCCGGGTCGCCGGGGGTATTTATGATGCCTGGAAAGCCGGTGCTAAGTTTGATTCGTGGAGAGAAAATTTTGTTCCGACTTTCTGGGGCGAGGCGTTTTTAAAAAATGAGATTGATCCCCGGGAATACATGGGGGCGAGGAAAACTAATAATTCTTTACCCTGGAATCATATTGACGCACTGGTTTCTAAAGCATTTTTATTGAAAGAGCGCGAACTTGCCTATAGGGGGATTATTTCTCAGGACTGCCGGGATGGTTGTATCGGTTGTGGCGTGTGCGACACGGGAAATTTAGCGATGAAACTCGTTACTAAAAGAGAGCCGCCGGAAAATAATTCCAGAGATGCAGAACCGGTTGAACCGGAGCAAAACCCGATCAGGTACCGTCTTCGTTATCAAAAAAAGGACTTAGTGCGTTTTATTTCTCATTTAGATATATTGCGGGTGTTTCAGCAAGCCATCCGCCGGGCGGGGCTGGAGCCGGTTTTTTCTCAGGGTTATAACAGGCGTCCTAAAATTTCCTCCGGTTATCCCCTGTCCCTGGGCTACTCATCGGACGAAGAATATATTGAAGTCATTTTGAAAAATGAGGCAAAAGATCTTGTCAATCGCCTGAACAAGCAATTGCCGGAGGGCCTGGAAATAGAGGCAGTGTCGGTAGTCCCGCTAAAGGCGCCATCAATTTTCTCGGAGGTTGTTGGATTTGATTATGAAATTGATGTTTTAGGAGAACTGCCCGATGAGGTAGTAGAAAAAACCAGCGCATTTTTAGAAAAGGAAGAGGTTTTGATTGAACGGGAACGGAAGCATCGCAAAAAGACCATAAACCTTCGAAATTATGTGGCAACAATAAACGTAGCGCAGCACAAACTTATATTAAAAACCAGGGTGGTGGAAGGAAAGACCGCGAGAGTGGCAGAGATTTTACATCAGCTTGGGATTGATAAAAACATATTAATTTGTCGTAAAAAGACATATTTTAAAACCAATTAACCATAGATCGGGGAAAAGATTATGGAAAAAAAAATAATTATTAATGAGACCAGTAAAGAGACCCGGATAGCAATCCTGGAAGATCAGGATCTGGTAGAGTTTTTCGTAGAGAAGCCGGAGCAAACCAGGATGGTTGGTAATATATATAAAGGTGTAGTGGAGAATGTCATCGATGCCATTCAGGCTGCCTTTGTAGATATCGGCTACTCCGCAAGCAATGCCTTCCTGCCCTTTTCAGAGATGAACGATTCCGCAACAGTCGTATCCATGATCGAGAGTATTGATCGTGATGAAGATTCAGAAAAGGCGCCCCCTCGTCCTAAGCGAACATCAAAAACACATGATGTTATCTTAAAAAAAGGGCAGGAAATTCTGGTACAGGTCACCAAAGAGCCTTTTGCTCAGAAGGGACCGCGGGTCACTACGGACATTTCGCTGCCCGGGCGATTTTTAGTTCTGGTCCCAAACGCAGATTATATCGGCATTTCCAGGAAGATTGTAAATAGAGATGAAAAGAAGCGATTAAGGACGCTTGTTCGGTCAATTAAGCCCGATAAGTTTGGGCTGATTATACGCACGGTCGCCAAAGGACAGGATGAGAAAACCCTTCAAAATGATCTGGACAACCTGATGCTGACATGGGGTCAGCTGCAAGATAACGTCAAGAAAAACCCGGCACCGACATGTGTCTATCGGGACATGGAGTTGACATCTTCCGTAATAAGGGATTTATTAACTCCCGATGTAGATAAGATCATAGTAGATTCAAAATCGTTGTATAAACAGCTGCATTATTACATTAAAAGCGTTTCCCCGCAATTTATCAGGAAAATTGAATATTACCACTCCCGTAATCCCATTTTTGAAAATTACAGTGTTCAGAAAGAGTTTGAAAAATCTCTAAACAAGAGAGTCTGGTTAAAAAGCGGTGGCTTTATAATAATAGAACACACGGAAGCCATGGCCACAATTGATGTTAACAGCGGGAAATTCATTGGTAAGAAGGATCATGAGTCAAACTCCTTGAAAATTAATCTTCAGGCTGCTAAAGAAATTGCCCGTCAATTGCGTCTCAGGGATATTGGCGGATTGATCGTGATTGACTTTATTGATATGGAAGAAGATGAGAATAGAAAGAAAGTTTATCATAGTTTGAAAAAAGAATTGCATAGCGACCGGGCTAAGGTTGCGCTTGCCCCGATATCTGAGTTCGGATTATTGGAAATGACTCGCCAGCGCACCCGGGTGAATCTTCTGCACAGTGTCAGTGAGGAGTGCCCCCTGTGCCATGGTTCGGGACGAATTACTTCAAAAGAATCGGTAGTTACAAAAATCGAGAGCTGGTTTCGCCGATTTAAGGTAAAATCCCGGAGCAAGCGCCTGATCCTCCGTATTCATCCGGATATGGCTGAATATCTGCGAGGATCAACGAATAATTTAATGCGCAAAATTCAATGGAGTAATTTCCTCCGGATCAAGATTGTTGAAGACAATACAATCCCAATTGATGATTTTAAAGTTTATTTGTCAAAAGGTGATGTTGACATAACGGATCAATATTAGACTTGACAAATCTTAAAGGATTCTCTAAATTAACCAGCCTTGTTGAAATTCAAGAATAAGAGAGATTTATGAAGAGTGAATTATACGCAATAGCCGAAATAGCCGGTGATCAGGTTATTCTGGAAACAGGAAAAAAGATAGCCGTCCCTAAACTTGATGTTGAGATTGGGAAAGAATATATCGTTGATTCCGTTCTCTATCTCAGAGAAGGGGACGCTGTAAAAGTTGGTAATCCGGTCGTAAAAGGCGCCCGGATAGAAACGAGCGTAGTTGAGCACAAACGCCTTCCCAAGGTTATTGTTTTCAAAAAGAAGCGCCGTAAAGGTTATAAAGTAAAAAAGGGCCATCGCCAGCATTATACGGTTTTGGAAGTAAAGGGGCTTATGGCGGCAACCCCGACCAAGGCGAAAAAAAGCGCCCCGAAAACAACCGGTAAAGAAAAAGAAGACGCAGCCCCGAAAGAGTAGGAGTATAGTACCATGGCTCATAAAAAAGGTGTCGGCAGTTCAAAAAATGGTCGAGATAGCAATGCTCAACGTCTGGGCGTGAAGCGCTTTGGCGGTCAGTTTGTATCTGCCGGCTCAATCATAGTACGTCAACGCGGAACAAGAATTCATCCCGGGACCAATGTTGGTATCGGTAGCGATGATACTCTTTTTGCGCTTGTTGACGGTGTCGTGACATTCGAACGCAAAGGGCGCAGTAAAAAAGCGGTCAGCGTTTTAAATTAAACAGATCCCGCAATTTCCAAATATATCGGGTAAGCCCACTTTACTCTTTTTGGTTGCGGGGTTTTTTATTTACCTTCCGAAAAACAGCTGATTTTTCTAAAATTTAGCGTTTATCAAGTCTAAGAATCCGGCGAGGAGATTTTATGGATAATAATGACCGGAAGAGTTTTGAAAAGGAACGATACCTACTAAACGATCTGCTTGTTCAGTATAGCAATAAAACTACCAAACGGTTTTTTAGCCTGGATACCCAGGCTTACGAAGGCGGTGCGCTGGATAAAAAAACCAAAGAAATGCTGGGAATGGTTGCATCCCTGGTGCTGCGCTGTGACGATTGTATAAAATATCACCTGATTCAGTGCCATAATCTCGGCGTAAGCGATAAGGAAATAGAAGAGGTTGTCGCAATCGGCTTGATCGTAGGTGGCTCAATCACCATTCCCCATATCCGCCGGGCGGTTTCCTTTTGGGACGGTTTAGGTGAAGATAAGTAATTATAGTGAATTCAACCAGATGAGCAGTTTATTTAGATCCTGTGTGCTCTGCAAAAAATAACGAGCATTTGTTTTTCGCCCGATGTTTTCCCGCAATAATACCGAATAGCCATATAAATTGACCTGCCGAAAAGCCGGCTCATCATTATTTTCTGCGCCCAGATAGCATAAAACCGGCAATTTTCCATTTCCCCGGGGGAGCAGTTGGAAGATTTTTTCTACGCCCTTCCCCTTGTCCCAACTATTAGCTGGAATTATCTGTAAAAACGAAGAGTGTTGAATAATGGATAAATGAGAATCGTCCAGAGTTTCCGGCAATATTTGAAAGAGTCTTTGATACATTAATGGATCTTCTTTTGGAATTTTAATTTGAAGCTCAATGCTTTCGATATTGACGTTCGTTTTTGTCCAGGACGGTCCCAATTCCATCTGGAGAGTGGTATAAATGCGCTCAATCTGATGATGAATCAACCCGAGTTTCGGGAAAAGCCAGGTAAAACCGGGGCTGTCGATTTCATAGCCGTTACTCCCGGCGATGATTAGCTTTTCCGATTGGGGTAACCGCCGGAGATCGGCGATGGTTTTACGGCTGAATATCCCCGGGCAGATGTTTGGTGTTTCCGCCAGGGCTGTGATCTTTTTAAGAATATCGAGCCTATCTTTTTTATATATGACGGGCAAATCGTCATAGTTGAACAGGAAGCACAACAAGCGTCCGGATGCGATAATTTCTGACAGATGGAGCATTTCGTTTAAGAGCGGATACAAAGTAACGACCGTCCCAATTAATTATTATTTATGTTGTTCCGATAGAATGGAATTATTCATATAACAGATATTGCAGAATCTGTTCCCGGAAATTAGAGAGTTTTGAATCCCAACTATTTATTAATTCTTCTACAGGAGCATTTCCGTTTAGCGTTAAACGCAGCTCGTCGCTTCCGTAGAGCCGGTCAAGACCATTTTTCAGGCTGAAATTTTCGGGATATAATTTTTTAGTCTTTTCCAGAATCAAGAGCATTGACCGGACCGGTTTAAACCGGTTACGATCGCTAATTTCGACCCGGACGCCGCAACATTTTTGGTTTTCGTATTTAGGACGATATGCAACCTGGGAAATTGAAACCGGCGTGAAAGTAACCGGATGAAACACAATTCCTTCAAGCCCCAGCGCGTTAAGTTCGGCGGCGTATTTTTCCGCATTAATCCAGGGTGCTCCGAACTGCATGAAGGGATCATCCGTTCCGCGCCCTTCTGAAAGGTTGGAACCTTCGAGCAGGCAAAATCCGGGATAAACTATGGCGGTGCCGAGATGTTTCATGTTCGGTGACGGGGCAATCCATGGTAAGTCGATTTCATCATACCATAATTGTCTCTGCCATCCTTCTGTTTTTATAACAGTAAGGTCGGCGGACAGTCCTTCGTCGAGAAGCCCCTCTCCGTTAATCCATAAGGCAAGTTCTCCGATAGTCATTCTATAACGGATTGGAATGGGATGGGGGCCGACAAAAGATTTGAATTTCATATCAAGCAGGGGCCCTTCGATCCGGTCTCCCCGTATCGGATTCGGGCGGTCCAGAATGACAAAAGGGATATTATTTTCCGCTGCGCTTGCCATTGCCAGAGACATGGTGGCAATATAAGTATAGAAGCGGGCGCCGACATCCTGAATGTCATATACCAATACATCAACATTATTTAGCATTCCGGTAGTCGGTTTACGGATTTTTCCGTAAAGGCTGTAGATCGTCGCGCCGGAAACCTCATCCTTTTCATTGTGGATTTTTTGTCCGTCGGCGTGCATTCCCCGGAAACCGTGTTCGGGGCCGAAAATCGCCGTTACCTCGCAGACGCCGCTTTCGTGGAACAGGTCGACAATGTGTTCCCCGTTTTTATCACGAGCCGTATGATTACAGACAATGCCGACCCGCTTACCGGCAAATGCTGAAAACTGGTTTTCTACCACTACATCCAGGCCGGTTTTAACAGCAATTTTATCCCTCGCTGATCCGGAGCTAGAGGCGGGGAATGCGAACAAAATGATCAGCATGTTGAATATAAACAGAGATTTTTTATGAGTATTTTGAAACATAATGACAACTTTGATACTTTTTACGAAACAATCGTGATTATCTTTCAAATAATTTTGGTTACTATAAGTAAAAGCCCGACCGCAAAAAGGGTCGGGCTTTTGAATTATACCTGGCTAATTGCCTCTGTTGGGCAAACTTCCGCACAGGATCCACAATCGGTACATTTGTCGGGATCAATAACGTAGATATCACCCTCGCTGATTGCTTCTTCCGGACATTCGGGCAGACAGGCGCCACAAGCAATGCATTCGTCACTAATTACATGAGCCATCGCTATTATCTCCTATTGGTTGGTTGACAAAAATCGCCTGAATTTAAACACAAACTCTTGAATAGACAATAACCCGATGACAACAAATGGAATTTTTTTAAGTAATGTTAAAAAATAGTGGGGGACCTGATATTATCCTTACCCGAGACCACACCAGGGTTGTCTGAAATATTGCACATATAAGTAGATATCTGTATATTAAAATTAATGCTAAAGACAAAATTAAAACCACTATTACCATGACACTAAAAGAGAGCTATTCATGTGTGAGGATAAAAAAAAAGAACAACAGCCGGTTTTAAATAACAGCCCTGAAGCATTTATTGAGTGCAGTGGGGCCGCAAATATCATTGTTGACGAAAACGGCACAATCATAAAGAGTAATAAAATATTTGAAGAGCTATCCGGATATTCAAAAGCGGAAATAGAAAATAAGAAAAGACTGATAGATTTTATCGACCCTGAAGAACAACAATTTATCCCCACCCTTTTGCATACCGGCAAAAATGACAAAAGCGTGCTCAACTTCAAAGACAAACAGGGTATTAATAAATACACTCATTTATGCACAGGATGTCTACTTGATTCAAATGCGCGAATTATTTCTTTAATTGATATTACCAAGCAAGTTGAGAGCATGAGCCACCGCATTGCGCTGGAAAACGCTACAGCCAGAATTGGCGCCCTTTTCCTTGATATTAAATCAAAACCAATGGATTCAATAATCAATGACGCTTTGAATATTTTAGGCGAAGCGGTTTTAGCAGATAGAATTTATTTACTGCTTTTTACGGAAGCCCAATTATTTCAAAACAAAATATTTTTTTGGAATTCAAACGAAGCCGAACCGCTACCGCGTGAATTTTACGAGGAATACGAAACGCTATTTCCATGGACAATGGAGTTGCTGAAACAGCTTAAACCGATAAATATTTCCGATATAGAATCATTACCTGAAAAAGCGGCTTCCGAAAGGATAAATTTTAAAGATAAAAATATAAAGACACAATTATTATTTCCTCTCTACTACAATGAATATTTTTTTGGCGTCTTAGGATTTGATTTCATAAAATCTAAAAGAGAGTGTCTTGTCCTAAAATAGT
>DPVY01000075.1:2113-9983 GCA_003527965.1 Fidelibacterota bacterium | reverse complement strand
GAGCAGCGGTAGTCAAAGTATCTGACTTTAATCCATTCCTGAATTTAATTTATTCCTTCAATCTGTTTTCTCTTTTATGAGAAAGCGCCAATGATTGCAAATACCCTCCGAATAGTTCCGGTAGTTATTGTTTTTCTCGTTATTCCTCTTTAATTTTTTAAGTTTTTTAATATACTCCCGACGAGAGTTTATTTGTGGAATTTTCCTGGTATAAAATTTGTCTCTATCTGAAATGATTTTTAAATAGAAATGCAGATTTTCCACAGGCAATATCAACAAATCAAGCATTAATTACCTTTTGATGAAAGATTCAATTCTATTCAAAAGTAAGGAGCCGCGCTAATGTCAAAAGATGAACGCTTCCGGCAAAAAAAGCAAGAATGGGAAGCCGGCACATTAAAAAAAGTTATCGACCGTTCCCCTGAGCGAAAAGCTGAGTTTACCACCGGTTCGTGGCTGCCGAGTGAAAGAGTTGCCCTGCCGGAAAGCGGTGATTTCGACGATTATAACGAAAAAATAGGCTTCCCCGGTGAATATCCTTTCACCCGCGGAGTACAGCCGACCATGTACCGCGGGCGTTTCTGGACCATGCGCCAATATGCCGGATTCGGCACGGCGGAAGAATCAAATGAACGCTATAAATATCTGTTAAATCAGGGGCAAACGGGGCTGTCAATCGCCTTTGATCTGCCGACTCAGATTGGGTATGATTCCGATGACCCCCATGCTGAAGGCGAAATCGGCAAGGTTGGAGTCGCGATCGACACTATAAAAGATATGGAAATCCTGTTTGACGGAATTCCAATGGACAAAGTCTCCACCTCCATGACCATCAATGCTCCCGCAGCGGTCTTGCTGGCTATGTATATTGCCGTAGCCGAAAAACAGGGCGTTCCCCGAAGCAAATTAATCGGAACTATTCAAAACGATATTCTGAAAGAGTATATGGCGCGGGGGACTTATATCTTTCCGCCCAAGCCATCACTTCGGCTAATCACCAATATTTTCGAATACTGTTCCGCCGAAGTTCCCAAATGGAATACTATCAGTATCTCCGGATACCATATTCGCGAAGCCGGCTCCACGGCGGTTCAGGAAGTGGCTTTTACCCTGGCTGATGGTATTGAATATGTAAACGCAGCCTTGAAAGTTGGTATGGATATCGATAGTTTTGCCGGGCGTTTATCGTTTTTCTTTAATGCCCACAGCGATCTGCTTGAAGAAGTTGCCAAATTCCGGGCTGCCCGACGCATTTGGGCAAAAATAATGAAAGAAAAATTTCATGCTCAAAAGCCGAAATCCATGATGCTGCGTTTTCACACTCAAACGGCTGGCAGCACTTTGACAGCTCAACAACCGGATAATAATATTGTCCGGGTTGCGATTCAAACCCTGGCGGCGGTCATGGGCGGAACCCAGAGTCTCCATACCAATTCGAGAGATGAAGCCCTGAGTTTACCGACCGAGGAATCTGTTCGCATTGCTTTGCGTACTCAGCAGATTGTCGCCCATGAATCCGGCATAACCAATACAGTTGATCCTTTGGCAGGCAGTTTTTATGTTGAAAATCTGACCGACAAAATCGAAAAAGAGGTTTGGAATTACCTGAATAAAATTGAAGGGATGGGCGGGATGGTCCATGCCATTGAAAACGGATATGTTCAGAAAGAGATTCAGGACGCCGCCTATCGCTATCAGCAGGAAGTTGAACGGGCTGAACGAATTATTGTAGGGGTTAATAAATTTACAATAAAGGAAAATGCGCCCGGCGGTTTATTAAAGGTCAACCCGAAATTGCAGGAAATTCAGGTCGAAAAACTGTCCCGAATAAAAAAACAGCGCAACAGTGACATTGTCCAAAACAGGCTTTCGGCACTGGGAGTTGCGGCAAAAGATCCGGACAAGAATTTAATGCCCTTTATCCTCGATGCCGTAAAGGATTATGCTTCTCTGGGAGAGATTTGCAATGTGCTTAGGGCTGAATTTGGTGAATATCAAGAATCAATTGTATTATAGTCTCTTAATTGTCAAATTCTTACAAAAATGCAAAGAAAGTGATTATTGTTAAGTTTATTCAAAATAAAACAGATACTGGATACTGGATACTGGATACTTGTTTTTTTCCAATATGCGGGGGTTTGTTATCCAGTATCAAGCAACCAGCATCCAGCATCGTCCCAAAATATGTGGAGCAGCTTCTTATTTCTCAAATTTTATTCTTTACCTTTTTTGTTCTGGCTTGTCCAGGTTAGGAGTGATCAAAATGAATAAAAATATTCGAATTTTAATTGCTAAACCGGGGCTTGATGGTCATGACCGCGGTGCTAAATATGTTGCCCGGGCATTGAAAGATGCCGGTTATGAGGTCATCTATACCGGAATACGTCAGACTCCGGAAGCCATTGTAAAAACCGCCATTCAGGAAGACGTCGATTTTGTCGGGCTCAGTCTTCTGTCCGGCGCTCATAATGAACTTTTCCCCAGGATTGTAAATCTTCTCAGGGAAAAAGGCGCCGGCGATATCATCGTCTTTGGCGGGGGCGTAATTCCGGAATCGGATATCCCCTCATTAAAGGAGAAGGGTATTCGGGCGATTTTTACTCCCGGCACGCCTATCAAAGATATCACTGATTTTATCGAAACAGTAAAATAACGGGTCATAACTTGCAGGAATTAGCCAGGCGGGTCATTAAGGGTGATATTCGGGGGATTGCAAAAGCAATCAGCCTGGTGGAAGACGGTGTGGAAACCGTTAAAAAAGAAGCCCTGATCGACTCCCTTTATCCCCATTGCGGGCATGCTATTATCTGGGGGATTACCGGACCGCCCGGCGCGGGTAAAAGCAGCCTGCTTGACCGGCTTATTGAACAACTCCGGCAGGATAAGCAAAAAGTTGCCGTGATTGCCGTGGATCCCAGTTCGCCCTTTACCGGCGGTGCTATATTAGGCGACCGGCTGCGGATGCAGAAACATGCCGTCGACGACGCCGTTTTTATCCGCTCCATGGCGTCAAGAGGGCATTTGGGCGGTGTCGCCGGAGCAACCGGTGACGCTATCAAAATCTTTGACGCTGCCGGCTACGACCATATTATTATTGAGACCATCGGAGTCGGACAAACTGAGATTGAAGTCATGGAACTTTCGGATATTGTTTTGCTCGTTTTAGTTCCCGGGCTTGGCGATGAGATTCAGGCGCTGAAAGCCGGCGTCATGGAAATCGGCGATATTTTCATTATAAATAAAAAGGACCACGACGGCGCCGATCGACTGCGAACTGAAGTTGAATATGTCTTGAGTTTGAAAAACGGCGCTGAAAACACAACAGAACATCCGATTACGATGACATCGGCTACATTGAATGAAGGCATAGCTGAGGCCTATTCGATAATTCAATCTTACTACACCACCATATTAAAAAACGGAAACCTTGCCAAAAAACGCAAAAATCGTATCGAAAATGAATTAAAGCATATCGCCCTTTCGAAAATAAAAGAAAGTGTCGATAAATTTTTAAATATTGATGATCGTCTCGACTCCTGGGTTGAGGATGTTTTTCAAAAAAAGGTCAGCCCATATAAGTTATTGAATAAAAAAATCAATAAATTTTTACAGGAGATAGACTGGAAATGATTACCCAAATTAATCATATCGGCATTGCCGTTGCATCACTTGAAAATCATATTCCTTTTTACCGGGATGTGCTCAATCTGGAATTGATCGGAATTGATGAAGTTCCGGATCAGAAAGTGCGGGTCGCGATGTTTAAAGTTGGTGAAGTCCAAATTGAACTTCTTGAACCAACCGCGGATGACAGTCCGATTGCCAAATTTATTGAAAAAAAAGGGGCAGGTATTCATCATGTGGCTTATCAGTCGGATGACATCGAAGGAGATATTCAACAGTTTATTGCAAAGAATATTCAGATGATTGATACAGAGCCGCGCAGCGGCGCCCATGGCAGCCAAATCGCCTTTCTTCACCCTAAATCATCGGGCAGAGTCTTGACGGAAATTTGCCAGATTAAGAGTTTTAAACAGGATTAGCCGTAATGCCATATAAATTATATGAGCACCTCGAGTAAATCCCGTCAAAAAAAAAGGATATACAAATGAGCAGAGAGCGTAAATACCTTAAGTTAAAAGAAAATATTGAGGAAGCCCGGCTTGGCGGCGGTGAGATAGCAATTGAAAAACAGCATCAGCGCGGGAAATTGACGGCACGGGAGCGAATCGATCTGCTATTGGATAAGAACAGTTTTGACGAAATGGATATGTTCCGGACTCATAACTGCACTGATTTCAATATGGATAAGAAAAAGATCCTCGGGGACGGTATGGTCACCGGTTATGGCACCATTCATGGTCGGTTGGTTTTCGTTTATGCCTTTGATTTTACAGTTTTTGGCGGCTCGCTGTCAAAAACCGTTGCCGAGAAGGTCGTCAAAGTCCTGGAAATGGCGGCTAAAGTCGGTGCGCCGGTAATCGGTATCAATGATTCCGGCGGCGCCCGAATTCAGGAAGGCGTCGACTCATTAGCCGGGTATACCGAAATATTCCTGCGCAACGTTCTCTATTCCGGTGTCATTCCTCAGATCAGCGCCGTTGTCGGTCCCTGCGCCGGCGGTGCGGTGTATTCACCCGCTCTGACGGATTTTATCTTCATGGTCCGGAAAACGGCTTATATGTTCCTGACTGGTCCGAAGATTGTCAAAACCGTCACCCACGAGGACGTAACGGCGGAAGATTTAGGCGGCGCCGACGTTCATGCCTCAAAGAGCGGCATCACCCATTTTACCTACGATGATGAACAAAGCCTCTTTGAAGGCATCCGCAGTCTCATCAATTACCTTCCCCAAAATAATATGGAAGAGGCGCCGGTTATCGCCAATGAAGATACAGCAGACAGGATCGACGAGGAGTTAAATTATCTCGTTCCGGATAATACCAATAAGCCCTACGACATGAAAGATATTTTAAACCGCATTCTCGATAATGGCGAATTCCTGGAGGTACAGGCTCTTTACGCTCCGAATATAATAATCGGATTCGGGCGTTTGAATGGCAAGTCCGTGGGCATCGTCGCCAACCAGCCCAAGTATCTTGCCGGAGTTCTTGACAGTAACTCTTCCAATAAAGCCGCCCGCTTTGTGCGATTCTGTGATGCTTTTAATATCCCCATAATCACCTTTGAAGACGTTCCCGGATTCATGCCCGGCACGGTTCAGGAGTTCAACGGCGTTATCAAACACGGCGCCAAAATGCTCTACGCCTATGCCGAAGCCACCGTGCCCAAAATTACCGTCATTACCCGCAAGGGATATGGCGGCGCATTTTGCGTGATGAACTCGAAGCAGCTGCGCGGAGATTTTACCTACGCCTGGCCGGCATCGGAAATCGCTGTAATGGGTCCCCAGGGCGCCAGTGAAATTATCTTTTCCAAAGAAATTAAAGCCGCCAATAATCCGCAGGAAAAATTGCAGGAAAAGATCGATGAATACCGGGATAAATTTGCAAACCCCTACGTGGCGGCATCAAAGGGATATGTCGACGAAATCATCGAACCCAAAATAACCAGATATAAGCTGATAAAGGCTCTGGAAATGCTGGCGAATAAACGGGATGATAATCCGCCGAAAAAACACGGAAACATTCCCTTATAGGAGTCATTATGTTCGAAAACATCATTCAAAATAACGGCTTCAACATCGCCTTAAGCGGCATTCTGGTTGTCTTTAGCGGGCTTACTTTGATCGCAACGACTATTCACCTGTTCAATAAAGTATTTGAACGGTTACACCGCGGCGCCACAGCCGAATCTGATACTGTCTTACCAAAGAAAGCCGCTGCAATCCCTGAAGATGTGCTGGCGGCTATTACCGTGGCAATTGAAATCTATCGTAAAATCCACTTTGAAACTCTCCAGAGCCAAATCACCTTCATACACGGAGAACAACAAAGCGCCTGGAAGTCGGGCTATAAATATGGTCAACGTTTAAGCACATTGAGGAAACAATAAATATGAGAGAGAAGACCCTTCAGCTTGAAATAAACAACAAATCTTATTCCGTAACCATCAACGAATTCAATGCCTATGAAGCCGTGGTTACTGTGAATGATAAAACCTATACCGTCGGAATAAAAGACCTCGGCATCGAACTGGTTTCCGATCTTCAATCCAAAGCGCCTTCAGTGGCTACCCCCCCAATAGACAGACCAGCCACCATAGCGCCAACATTGCATAAGCCAAAGACAATTTTCAACGTATCAACAATAACGGCGCCCTTACCCGGCTTAATCCTGAAAATATCAGTTAAAGAAGGCGACATTGTGAAAACCGGTCAGGACCTTATAGTTATGGAAGCGATGAAGATGGAAAATGAAATTCAGACGCCAAAGGACGGCAAGGTGAAGTCAATCCTGGTCAAAGAAGGTGATTCTGTGAACGAAGGCGATATTTTGATCGAGATGGAATAGGGAGAATTTTTAATTATGGATATGATTTTACGAATCATTGAAACTACCGGATTTGCTAATCTGCAGTGGAGCAATATTATCATGATCGTGGTGGGATGTATTGCCATTTACCTCGCAATCGTTAAAAATTACGAACCCCTTCTGCTCCTTCCGATCGGCTTTGGCGTCATCGTCGGTAATATCCCCTATCTTCAGGGGCTCCCAATCGGCGTCTATGATACGGTCGCAAACGGCGCTCCGCAAAACAGCGTCTTCAGTCTGATCTACTGGGGCGTAACTTCAGGAATATTTCCACCCCTGATTTTTCTCGGAATCGGCGCCCTGACGGATTTTTCATCGCTGATCTCTAGTCCCAAATCCGTACTCTTAGGCGCTGCGGCACAGGTTGGTATTTTCGTCACCTATCTCGGCGCCCTGATGTTGGGATTTACCAATCAGGAAGCCGCTTCTATCGGCATTATTGGCGGAGCGGACGGACCGACGTCGATATTTCTCTCGTCCCAATTAGCGCCCCATTTACTGGGACCAATCGCCATTGCCGCCTATTCATATATGGCGCTCGTACCTTTAATTCAGCCGCCTATTATGAAACTTATGACCACCTTAAAGGAACGAAAAATCCGCATGAAACCCTCCCGAAGAGTCAGCAAACGAGAAAAGATTCTGTTTCCGATCATCGTCGTTATCGTGGCAGCTCTGATCGCTCCCGGTTCCTTGCCGCTTATTGGTATGTTAATGCTCGGAAACCTGTTAAAAGAGAGTGGCGTGACTGACCGGCTGGCGAAAACCGCCGGCAATGCTCTTCTGGATACCTGCACCATTTTATTGTCTTTCGCAGTTGGCGCCAGTACCCAGGCAGTTCGCTATGTCGATGGCGTTAATGTTGGTTTCCTGACGCCGAGATCACTGGGGATATTTTTTCTCGGTTTGCTCTCCTTTGGTATCGCAACTTTCGGCGGGTTATTATTCGCCAAATTTATGAACCTGTTCCTTAAGGATAAAATCAACCCGCTGATCGGCGCCGCCGGCGTCTCCGCTGTGCCGGATTCAGCCCGGGTGGTCCAGCATTTCGCCCGAAAATACGATAAGGATAATCACCTCCTCTTCCACGCCATGGCGCCGAATGTTGCCGGTGTGATCGGCTCGGCAATTGCGGCGGGTGTGTTTATTGCGATTTTCAGGTAAAATACTCAAATTCTATCCCATCGAATTCACCCTGTTAAATCAGGGATCTGAAATGACAAATTGAACAGAATCAAAATTTACTGTATTACACCTGTCAGGTTTATTAGATCCTTCGCGCCCAGATAAGATTAATTGAATTAAACCTGGCAGGTGTTCTCCGAAAGAATGTTAAGGAGGAGAAGTATTATCCTCTCAACCTTAATCTCAACCTT
>DPVY01000075.1:0-1794 GCA_003527965.1 Fidelibacterota bacterium | reverse complement strand
ACCTTAATCTCAACCTTAATCTTATCTTTCCTGATCCCCGTTTTAAATTGCTCCATTCCAATGGGCACTTTCAGTTTGTTAACAATTTTTACAAACTCCCTTTATTTTATCGAAAAAATAGTTTATCTTATGTTTGTGTATAAATACGGTACATTTGAGTTGTTGTGGAAAGTTATCAATGCAAATAATTATTTTCCGTTTAGCGCACCATTGATAAATAACCCCGCAGTGAAATTTATCGGGATAACAATTTATGGTTTACAAGTAACAATAATAATCAGGCAGCAATTATGAATATCGTAAACTCCAAACTAATTAAAGAGCTCAATGAGATCAGGATTCTGACCCTTGTCAAAGATGAAGAGGCTATCTCAAGAATCGACCTGGCAAAAAGAACCAAAATATCCAAGGTTGCCATATCGGAAATTGTCAATCGTTTGATCGAAGCCGGCTATATTATTGAAATCGGTAAAGGGCAGTCCACCAGTAAAGGCGGCAAGCGCCCGACCCTGTTAAAGTTAAATCCAAACAACGGTTTTGTAGTCGGGATTGAAATTCACAGCGCCTATTCAAAAATCGCTATTGCTAATTTGAACTCAAAAATCATTCATGAAGAGATCATTAATTATGAAATCGGGGCGACAATTTTTAGCGTACTACCCAAAATCACCGAATGTATAGATCAAATATTTAGCCGTCGCCCGGTATTTAAAGCTAAATTGATCAGTATCGGGATCGGCCTACCCGGTTTTATTGATTATGAAAGAGGCGAAGTGGCCTTTGCGGTGACTTTACACGGCTGGGTTCAGCACCCGCTAGCAAAAATATTCAGTAGAAAATATAAAGTTCCGGTCATTATCGAGAATGATGTTAATGCCCGCACATTCGGTGAGCATTTATTAGGCGCCGGGCAGAATACCGATAATATGGTTTGTATTTGGCTCGGCGAGGGTATTGGCGCCGGAGTGATTGTCGAAGGCATTTTGCTGCGCGGTCGCTACGGCAGCGCCGGCGAGATAGGCTATATCGAGCTGGGTCATCATTTGACCGACCCCGCGCATTTCAGAAATCTTTATACGAACCAGTATACCTTCGGTGATATATTGCGCGAGCAACATTTGATTGATACAATAAAAATGAAAGTGTTGTATAAGTTCCCCGATAAAGATATTCATGACTGGTCCCTTAAGACAATTCTGGATGACCGAACGGAGATATTTACAGATGCAATTCAAGATATTTTGGATGAATACGCCTTACTACTGGCAATATTATGTTCGGATTTGATTAAATTACTCAATACCAGTAAGATTGTATTATGTGGACCCGTTATTGAAAATAGCGAATATCTTTTGGAAAAATGTCGATATATAGTAAAACAGAATATGCATAATATTCCTTTTCAATCAACGCCGATTGTTGTGGGAGAGCTAAAAGAAGAAGGCTGCATTAAAGGGGTAATTGCCATGGCGTTACACGTGCTCTTTGAGCCAAGGCTAAAGAATAAAAGCTTCAAAACCGAATCGATAAATTCCTTTTAATTATATTATTATCGAGCGTAGTTGAATTGAATTAGTTAATTGGTTGAATTGGTTGAATTAGTTCATCTCTCGTTCCCAACTCTCTCTCCCACCGAATACTCCACCGGGAGTTCTCCGATGAATCGGAGTCCTCTGTGACCTGCGGAAAATTCGGCGGTTAACGTTTTACCTGTTGGAAAGAATAAACCTTCGGAAGGTTTATTACCCTGTCGCATGTCATTCTGAACCCCGGGATTCTATGGCAGTGTGATAG
>DPVY01000121.1 GCA_003527965.1 Fidelibacterota bacterium | reverse complement strand
ATTGTTGGTTAAGTTGTTTTTTAGCAAGCCTGTCCCATTTTCTAAGAGAAGAGTTATTAATCATGATTGCCTCCCATCCATTTTTGAAAGTGAAATATTTGTCAAATTTCATTTTAAGATTAATCATAATTAAATCAAAACTCTTAATGCCATATGGCACAAATATAGGAGTCCCCTCGGGGAGAATCTCGGCCCAAAATTGAATGCGTTCATCAACAGTACAAAAGCAAGAAGGTCAAATATAGGGGCCTCTTTGAGATAATTTCTAATTTCTATTTTCGACGTTCCGTGAATGCTTACACATATTTTATGTTTATAATCATCTTATTGAAAATATGGAACATTTTACCTCATTGTTTTTTTAAGTAATTGGGTGTAATTTAAGATGCTTTTTGAGGGGGCGAATGGATTCGACGGGATTGTAGCGTCGAAGAATTGCGTGCCGTGGTTTTCAGGAGGGCCACGTAAAAAAACCTGAGCATCTCTAAGTGCCAATTCATTTGGCAACGTCGCTTACGCTTAAGTAGGCGGCCGTTCTCTTGCAGCCTTGTCTGTTGGTTGTCTGAGGGCGTCGATTTAACAGACTAGCTCTTTACATTCGTTTGCGGGTACAGAGCGAAACTTAAGCGAACTGGCTTTTCCGGAAGTTTGTTTGTTGTCCATGGAAAAGTAAGAATTTTACAATAAACTACGCACGTAGTGGTTCTTCCATTCTCTTTTTCGGACGAGGGTTCGATTCCCTCCGCCTCCACTCTTCGTCCCGCCCAGGCGTAACTTCGCGTGGCAAGTCACTTATCATTACTATTCTTCGAAAATTGGCTTTAAATAATCCTGCCAGTAAGTTTCCCAATTATAGCAACTAAAAACACGTTTGAAAAGCAGATCACTCTTTGAGAGATTTTCCTTCAGGAATTTAATGAGTCGGTTTGCATTAAACTCCGGGCTTTCATCGGTTGGCAGATAGAGAGCGCCGTCTTTAGCGATCTCTCTGAATACCGGTATCTGAGATACGGCGATAGGCGTTCTGGCGGCGCCAGCTTCGAGAATTGGCAAACCAAAGCTTTCATCGTGGCTAAGATACAGTACGAGATGGGCTATAAAATACAGATCATGCACAATTTCCCGATTTTTCGTATGAGAAATACCCAGTTTATTAAAAACATCGCTTAAAAAGATAATGTTATTACCAAGGTTATTTTCTTTAATTAACTCACCTAAAAATTGAGAATAGGGCGACATCTGGCCGTTATCCATCTCCGGCATACCGGTAATTATACCAATAATATCCGGAAATGTATTCTTTAGAATGGCAATAATCCGGATACTGCGTTCAATATTTTTACGCGGAATTTGCCGTGCCGGAATTAAAATAAATGGATATTTATGAAATAATTCTGCATGAGATATGACCGTGGTGGTCTCATTATGAAAACTTAAAAAGTCCTGGTATTTCAAAACATTGGGAATTACCGAAATATTTTTGCGGGAAATATTCAGCAAATCCGACATTTGTCGTCTTCGATATTCCGAAATCGTAATGTAATGAACATTTGGCAAGGCCGTTTTTAATAGGATCCATGGCCGGCGATTGTATAGATAATTTTTATGGTCTTCCATCATCCAGGCAAGATCGTGAGTCCATAGATAGAATTTTTTATCAGGGTTTTTTTCTATATAATTCCAGAACGCTTCTGTGGCGGTCAGATTAAAGGGCATGGACATGATATTATGAATAATGATGGTTTTTATATTCCCAACTTGTGTCTCTATCTTTTTCTGTAGATTCAGCAGACGATACTCATAATTTTCCGGTAAGGAACCCAATTTAAGAACGCGTTGTAAATTGCGCGTATGCGGACTCTGGAGGCTCAAGTCGGGGATAATACTCGTTTTGATGTTATGCCCTTCGATATTTCCTTCCCCCGATAGCAAAGTGACCAAATAGCCCTGCCTGGCAAATATCTCGGCTTGCGGACCAATTATAGTTTCTACACCTCCAACTACCGGCGGCAGAGAATAATGAGCTATGATAACTTGTTTGATCGATTTCATAAATTCTTCTCTCGCGACTAATTGTAATTTAAAAGGAATTTTTTTGCAGAAAAGCAGTTTTGTTCAATTTGTGAAGTATATGGCAACATTTTCATTTTAAAATAATCATAGTAAATACTCAATTTGATAATTGTGATTTCAAATGTTAGACAAAATTGATTATATTTGGATTAGATTGTAACTAAAGGTCAAATAGTAAAAATGCCCGACAGATTCAAAAAGAAACAATTAACGCTGGTTTTATTTTTTTGTATATGCTTTATTTGCCAGTGCGGTAGAAGAGATAATGTCACCACCGATTCTAAAGACGCTTTAGTTTATTATAAACAAGGTGAAGATCTCCTGGCTCAATTATACTACAAAAACGCTCTTAAAAATTATTTGAACGCCCTGGAAATCGATTCCACATTCGCTATGGCAGCCTTAAAAGCAGGTATTATTTATAAAAGCTTTGGTTCGCAAGACAGCGCTCGATACTTTTTTGAGAACGCCAATAAACATGCCCCATCTAAATCAAAAATCGAAAGTCTGATTATTCGCCATAATTGGTTCGGGTTCACCGATAATAAAGTACAACATATTGCAACTTTGGACTCGTTAGTGCGGTTCTATCCGAACAATTTTGAAGTCAAAATATTGCTGGCTTCAAATAAGTGGAAGAACCTGGATTTCGCCGGCGCCCGCAATATTTACCAGGAGCTGCTCAGGCAGAACCCAAATTATATTGTTGCTTATAATAATATCGGTTATCTATATGCCCGAGAAGGTCTTTTCAAAGAGGCTTTGTCCTACCTGGAAAAATATAAACGCCACGCCTCAAACCAGCTAAATCCCTACGACAGTATTGCCGAAATATACATTGCGATTGGGCGGTATTACGAAGTGATTAACATGCTGGAAAATATCATCGCAAACCGGCAGGCAGAATTAATTGAAAATGAATATATTGGTTTAAGTATTTATCGTCGAATTGCCGAAGCCTATGAAAAGTTAGGTCAATATCAAAAAGCGCTGGAGATAATCGCCTCAGCAGAAGGGCTTTACTCAACCAATTATGCGGCGGTCAGGATCGCTCAATTCCGATTTTACATATTTAATGAACTTGATCAAGTTGACCGAATGGAAACGGAAATTAAAAGAATCAGGAATCTTTATCCCGCAGATGATTATTCCTATCAATGCGCAATTCTAAATATTGAAAAAATGGAATTTGACGATGTTCTGAAGACCCTGGCAGAGATGACGGCAAAAATAAAAAACCAGAGTGATGCTGACCGTTATCAATTAGTGAAGAGAGCATCCCTCGAGGGAGAATTGAATTATAAAACCGGTCTGTTTAACGAAGCTGCTCAGCAATTTAAGCTGGCTGCGGATACCTTTAGCGATACTTTATGGGCTTCAAATCTAAGATTAAAACAATATATTTCCGAAGGTAAAGCGGGTAATTATAGCGCTGCAATCAGCAGATTGCAGCAAATAATTAAAGTAAATCCAAATTGTCCCCACGCTCTCGTCAATGCGGCTGAATTTTATTTAAAACTTAATCAAATAGGGAAAGCAAGGGCGTACATATCCCATTTTCAAAATCTCTGGAAAGATGCTGATCTGGGTACGCCGTTAATAAACCAAGCAGACTCTATTGCCCAAAAGTTGAATCTGCTACACTGACGGGCATTCTTACCTAAATTTCAGTGACTTAACTTTCATTATTTTATGCAAAGCTATTGCAATAAGTATTTGATCAGTAATTAGGGTCTGTCTATAAAG
>DPVY01000216.1 GCA_003527965.1 Fidelibacterota bacterium | reverse complement strand
TCAATCTCCTGGTACAGGCGGCTCCAGCCCTGAAAAGTTATCGAAGATTCATCGAGAGAGGTCGGCGAAAATATAGCGCGGCTTTTGATACTCATTCTCCAGGGCAGCCGGAAGTCGAATTCACCGGTAAGGTAAATGGAGTTGAGTGTTTTTTTATTGAAAGAAACCATTGTATCACTTAAAGATGAAACATGCGGAACGAATAAGGAAGAGTAAGTATGATTAATCTTCGCCTGAATATAACTCTCTTTAAAAGAATATTTTGACGTTAAAGATTGCAGCGAATAAGAAAATCCCGCCTTGTCCGGTTTATTTTGTGGAATGCCGCCGATATCGGTAAAAAAACTGAGCGGATAGGCGGTATAATCTTGATCGGAGCTTATCGAAATTCTCAATCGATCAGATACAGAGAGGGCGCCGGATAGTTTAATTACCGGATTCAGATTTACAGATCCCAGATTTATTGTATAATCGAATCGATCAGCCTGTTTTATATAATTAACCGAATGCCGGAAGAGCTTCTGCCCTTCCCGGGCATCTCTTCTGACATATATCTTTTCAATAATCGGTGTAGCGGAATAGCTAAGTGAACCGTTTGGACGGACCTTTTCTATTTTTAGAATGCCGGATAGCTGAAAGCCATCGGCGGTAAAATTGTACAACGCGGGATCATTCAAGACGCTATAATAATAATTTGCCAATTGCGCGCCGATGCTGAAATTACTGTTTACTTTAGAATGAGTCCCACGGACGTAAAAATTTGTACGAAATTCCTTTAACCGTCCGCCATGCCTCCAACTTAGATAATCGAGCCCGTTTGCAATACCCTGACTTACAGGCGTCATCAAGCCGGGAGTGAATTTTTGATAGCTCGTTCCCAGATCGGTTATCCAACTATCGTTATGTTTTCGAATATCCAGGAAGTAGTTTTGCGTAATGCTTTTAGATATATCGGGACCATATAAACCATAACCGCCATCGTAGCCAAGATTTTCGCCCATGAACCGCCAATCGATTTCTTCAGTCAAATTGCCGGAAACTATTAAAGCAAAATTATTGAATCCGTAATCACCCCGGTAATAATCAAACCGGGAAATATTCATTCCGGAATCGGCGAAAACCGGGGTTAACTCAATCATTTGATATGGGGTAGAAAGTTTGATTTTTTGTAACCGGCTGTTGAGCCAGGAAAAGGGCGGTGTTCCGTACAGGGGGTCGGCTATGGGAAATCCGTTATAACTTATCGCTACCTGGTAGCCCGGCAGCCCGTAATTGGAAAAATATCCCTGAATTCCCCAATCATCATAAGAAGCGATGATGAAATCGCTCTCATTTTGCAGCTGATCAACAATATTTAAATATTGCTGTTCCGCCAAGACAGGATCTTCAGCAAGCGAGGTAATCGGGATAAGAATAACAAGTATTGATACTTTTAAAATAATTTTGATTTTTTTCGTCATTGGACCTGACATTATTCGTTAATCGGGTTGATTTCCCGAAAATAAGGTATGGCATTGTAAACCTGTTGGGCTGTAGCCGGAACAAGCAGTGTAAATATAAGTGTATTGCCAATGAGGTGCACAACACTAAACGCCAATCCGGCAATAACCGTTGCGATGACCTCATTAAATGAAAATCCGGCTGAAACGGGAAAGGCGGATGATACCAGAATATCATAGAACAGGGTTAATATGAATCCTATTATGCCAATGAGCAGAATATTTAAAAATGAGAGTCTCCACCGTAACACATATTCCCGAAACAGGCCACCCGCGAGACTCACAACCGCCATGGCAATAAGTTGAGCGATTAACATCGGCGGAAAAAGAAGCCCCGACCCCATCGGGTTAAATGCAGAGAAAAGGAATTCGCCGATGATGCCGATCAGAACTCCACGCCTGATTCCCAGCAGAGTTCCGGCGAGGAATATCATGGCGGTAAGCAGCTCGACGTTTGGGACAAATGCCAAAGCATAGCCAACGCCGAGAATAAGGGCAATAAATATTCCATTAAAAGCAATGTTACGAGTTTTACTGTGCATATATTCTATGTTCCGGTTCGGTTTAATCCGGCTCTATTTTAGCAAATTTAAAGGAAATAACGAAAAATGCTTTGGTTATTTTAATTGACAGACAACACTTATATAGTGCGCGCAAATTAATTATTCCTCACCCTTGTAAAGTGTCCGGTGGAAGTAATTCTTTTTTGACGTCCAATTTCCATCGGTTTTGTCAGACCGGATTTCCCGTTTCATCTGGTTGACCCGGGTGTCGATTTCGTCAATATAATACACCACCAATGCTTCGAGAAACATCGGCTCTTTGGGCGATTGCCATTCGAGTTTTCCCTGATGCGAAAGCAGTATGTGTTCCATTTTCAGTTTTAGAATTTCAGGAAAATTATCGATTTTTGATATAGCTTTTAATAGTATGTCTCGCCCGAGCACAATATGACCGACAAAATTACCGCTATCGGTATAAGTCGTCGCCAAACCGGATTCCAACTCAATCAATTTACCTATATCGTGGAGTAAAACCCCGCAAATAACCAAATCTCTGTCTAATTCTGTGTAATTTTGACAAACTCCCTCGGCAATGTTTTTCATCGAGTGAATATGTTCGAGCAGTCCCCCTCGCCAGGCATGATGCAGTATCATGGAAGCAGGATGAGTTTTTAGCTTTTCTTCATGCTCTGAGAAAATATTTTGAACTAAGGATTTTAGATACCGGTTATTCAGGGATTGGATGGTCTTTTGGATGTCCAGCCAGAGCTCATCGATATCTTTTTCAGTGCCCGGCATCAGGTCGGCGAAAGTAAAACCGTAGGCTTTATCCTGATCCGGGTTGACCAGACGGATCGATTCGATTTTTAGCTGCAGCTCATTATTGTATGAAGTAATCTGACCTTTGACAGCAACTGCATCTCCTTTTTCGAATATACCGTTAATATTTTCAATATTATCCCAAATCTTGGCGTTTATCGATCCGGTTTTATCCATCAATGTGAGATCGAGATAATCCTTGTCCGTCTTGGTTTTGCGAATATCTTTTGAAAACACTGCGAAATACCCGCTGATAACCGAGTTTTCCTGAAAATCTTGAATAAATTTACGTTCCATTTTTCACCCAATCTTAAACCTCTGAATAATAAGGAATTTGTATAAGATTGTCCATCATTTTTCACGATTCCAGACAAATCAATTAATCTCTTTAAAGTTAATTTCTTGTCCCGAAGGGACTCCTTCGGAGTAAAAATGCAAAGAAAATGATCATCATTAAATTTATTTACAAATCAAGAAACGATCCTGATAAAGTACTGGACTTTCCGGTATTCTACTTTTAAATTTCAGCAACAATAAGGGAAGGAGCCTTTTAATCCTAACCCGTGAGTTGGAAAGGGCATAAGAAAAAGAGATAATCCGCCAGACGAGGGGTGGATTTTTTTTATTTAGGAGTTGACCATGAATTTTAAAGTAAAAACTCTCTTAATGGATGAACTGGGTCTCAGACGGACCGTAACGCGGCTGGCCCATGAAATATTAGAGCGATGCAAGGGAACTGAAAATGTTCGAATTATTGGTATTCGCACCCGTGGTGAGTTTCTTGCTAAACGAATTGCGAAAAAAATCGGAGAGGTGGAAGGCGTTCAGGTTCAAGTAGGTGTATTAGACACTGGCATGTACCGCGATGATTTCCGTATTAAGAATAAATTGCCCTCAGTCGAAGTGACCGAAATTCCCTTTGATGTGGATAATAAAATCCTGATACTGGTTGATGATGTGGTCTATACCGGACGAACGATCCGGGCGGCGATGGATGCCTTAATGGACTTTGGTCGTCCTTCGGCTATTCAGTTAGCTGTGCTGATCGATCGGGGACACCGGGAGTTGCCGATTAAGGCAGATTACATTGGCAGGAATGTTCCCACCGCCCGCAATGAGGAGGTCCGTGTACATATGAAGGAGATTGACGGCGTGGATGAAATATTGTTGGTGGAGGTAGACGAATGAATTTAAGTATAAAGCATTTACTGGGATTGGAAGGTGTGCCCAGGGAGGACATCGCTACTATTCTGGATACCGCTTTTTCCTTTCGTGAAGTTTTGGAGCGTCCGATAAA
>DPVY01000319.1 GCA_003527965.1 Fidelibacterota bacterium | reverse complement strand
AAACCAATTTAGTCCGGCTTCGTCGTCAGGAAATTGGTTTTTAGATTATTTCTTTTAGAATTTTGCCCAATTCAGATATTTTGTATGGTTTGGCAATGACGTCAACAAAACCGTACTTCTTGCAGTCTGACATTATCGGATCGTTGGAGTAGCCGCTGGAAACAATCGCTTTGGCATTGGGATCGATCTCCAGAATCTTCTTGACAGCCTCTTTTCCGCCCATACCGCCCGGTATAGTTAAATCCATAATTACCGCCGCAAAAGGTTCTGCGGATTTCAGGGCTTTTTCGTATTGTTCAATTGCTTCGGCGCCATCTATTGCAAATTCAACACTATACCCAAGACTTTTCAGCATCTCTCCGGCGACTTTTCTTATGAATTCTTCATCGTCCATGATGAGGATTTTCCCTTTACCGAAGAACGTTTTTCCGGTTTCACTTTCTTTTTTAACCACTATTTTTTTTGAAGCCGGCAGATATATGTAGAATGTAGTTCCGACGCCCAATTCCGATTCAACCGTTATTAATCCGTTATGGTTTTTTATAATGGAGTAAGCGCTGGTGAGTCCGAGTCCGCTTCCTTTTGCCTTGGTCGTAAAGTATGGATCGAATATTTTGTCGAGGTGATGGGCTGAAATACCGATTCCATGGTCTTTAAAACTGATTTTAATGTAATTACCTTTCTGAAGAGGTAAAACATTTCTCGAATTAATGGTAATATTTTCGGCTTTTATTTCAATTATGCCGCCTTCGGGCATAGCCTGATCGGCATTCATTACCAGGTTGTTAAATACCTGATTCATCTGTCCCTTGTCAATTTCAACCGCCCAGAGGTCGTTGGGAATGGAAAACTCGCATCTGACATTAGATCCTGATAACACAAAAGCGGCGGATTCTTTTATAAACTCAGCAATAGATGCCGTCTCTTTAACCGGCGCTCCGCCTTTGGAAAAAGTAAGCAGCTGCTGGGTCAGATCCTTTGCCCGCATGGCTCCTTTTTCTGCTTCGACCAATCTCTTATAAACTTTATCTTCCGGGTTGGCATACATCTTGGAGAGTGTAATATTGCCTAAAATAATAGTGAGAATGTTGTTGAAATCGTGGGCGATACCGCCAGCCAGAACGCCGATTGATTCGAGATTCTGGTTTCTGCGAGCCTCTTTCTCGATTCGCTTTCGCTCCGTGACATCCCTTATTACCGCAAAAGTCGCCTTATCGCCTCGGTATTCTATGATTGTCACATTAGCTTCGACGTCGATTGTTGTCCCATCTTTTTTCCTAAATATTGATTCATAGCGGGGCGGCACATATTCTCTGCGGTTACGTCTTGACTGACGTTCCAACAATATTTCGACAGCTTTTTCGGTATATATTTCGGTGTAATCTTTCATAAACAATTCGTCATGCGTATAGCCAAGCATCTTTGCAAATTGCTTGTTGAAAAAGATGAATTCGTCATGTTGGCTGATTAAAATTGCGTCATTGACATTTTCAACCAGCAGGCGATATTGTTCTTCGGAATTCCGTATTTGCTTTGCCAATTTCCGGCTTCGCAAGATTTGGGAAATGTGATTGGCAAACAATTCCAGCGGCTTGACTGTCTCATCGGTGGGAATTAATCCGCTCCTGGAATCATCGACGGAAATCATCCCGATGAAGTCTCCCGACTCATCTTTTAAAGCGATGAAAAGATTGTCCTCTCTGTGCCAGCGACCTTTGCCGGGAGTATACTCTTTCTTTCCATTATTCACAGCTTTTTGATCCAGCATGTGCTTCATTGTATGGGGCACGTAACAGGATTGATTTCCTAAGGATATTCCTTTGTTAAAAATCTTTTTTAATTTCTCCTGTGATATGCCGACTTTTCTCAGTCGTTCTAAGGTTTCTTCATCTATGCCGTGAGAACCCAATATATCTCTATATGGAAAATCTTCTTTAAAAGTATAGAACATCACCCGGCTAAAATCCGAAATCTCCACAATGGCAGCACTGATGGCTTTAAATAGCTCTTTGTCATTCCTGATAGTTAAAATATCGGCGGAGATTTTACTGAATTGTTCAATTTGTGCGGTTAAGAGTCTGATTTGATTTTCGGCTCGCTTGCGTTCGGTAATATCGTCAAAAGCGTATAACACTCCGTTGACTTTTCCTTTCTCGTCGGTAATAGGTATAATTTTGGATTGAATGATTAGCGATTTTCCCCACTTTGTGGTATAGAGCTTTTCGGAACTTACAATACAACCTTCTTCTATGCAGCGTCTTACATCATCAGAGATTCCAGCTTCTTTCAAAAGGTGGAATGTTAAAAGATTTATCTGTTTTGTAGCATCTTCAGATGGCGAGCCAAGAATCTTTAAGGCTGTCATGTTGATGTTCTGTATAATTCCTTTAGTGTCACATGTCAATATGCCGATCGGCGTTTCTTCAAAAAGGGTTCTGTATTTTTCTTCACTCTCACGGACTTCCTTTTCTGCCCGTTTGCGCTCGGTGATGTCACGGGCAAGCTCAAATCTGACATCACGTCCATCCGGCCACTTTATTATTTTGTCAACTATCAAATAATCCCTACCAAGGACGGGATTGTGATATTCCCACTCATACGGTTTGCCCTTTTCTTTCAAGATTATCTCGTTGGTGCAAAATTCACAGGGGGATTCAAATCCTTGAAATTCTTTATAGCATACACCTCCGACCGGATCCTTTTTAAATGCATTCTTGAGTGTTTTATTGACATACAATATTTCATTAGTTTCAGGATCAGTGATATAAATTATTTCGTTTATACTGTCAAATACTGATAGCAACTGTGCTCTCTCAAACCGGAGTTTTTCTTCCATCTGCTTGCGCTCGGTAATATCGGCATAAGTTACTACAATTTCTCTCTCTCTTAGACTCGTTCCTATTCTGGCTGCGCTTACCATACAGATAATATCTTTGCCGTCTTTACGCCGGCATGGAAACTCCTCGGAATGGGTCTGCTGTTTCTCCAATACAGGATAAAAAAGGTCTGCAATTTTCGCATATTCTTCATCGGACCGATAAAGTATCCTGTTTTTTTTTCCAATTAATTCTGCCGCTTCCCATCCGAATATGTCCTTTACAGATTTATTGGCAAATGTGATTTGTCGCTCATGTAAACCGATTACCGCAAAGGGAACGGAATGTAATATGGAAGATTCAATCTCTTCTAATTTATGCTGTTCCTCCTCCATTTCGATTTTCCATAGAGCAAATGCTATATCGCCGGTAACTTCCGTAAAAAGAGATTGCTCCTCTTCATCTGTCACCAGTTCAGCGGGAACCGTTGCTGCTGTAATTCCGTATATTTTATTTTCATACTTTAACGGAATAGTTACAACTCCTTTATCAACATCATAATCAAAAACCGGGCATTCGGAACAGGTAGACTGCCCCGGTTTTATAATAGTAATTTTAGAGTGTTTTAGAGACTCAATCCCGCACTGTGGTATCTTGCCACTCTTTAGAATCTTTGATATTTTTAATATATATTCGCTGTCGCCCGCATTTGCATACTTAGTTATTTTTCCTTTTTTATCTAAAATTGCGATCCAGACTTCGGAATAGCCGCGCGTCTCCACAAGCAGATTGCAGGCTTTTTCGATTAAGCTATCTCTATTATTTTCTTTTGTGATAAGCTGATTAACGTTCCGAACTGCCAGGAGCACTCGGTTGAGGTGTTTTATTCTTTCTTCCGATTGTTTTTGTATGGTAATATCTTTTGAAATTACCGTTATGGCTGTTATCTCTCCGGTACTCCGATTTATGAACGGATTTAGTGTTCGCAGGAAATCCTTCCCGTCTCGCTGACTTTTATATTCGTAGGCGACCGGTTTGCCTGATTTAAGGACTTCCTTTACTCTATTGGAAAATAGTTTGGTTGCTTCGGGCGAGTGAAATTTTACATAATTTTGCCCGGTCACTTCGCTTAAGGATTTTCCGTATCTTGACAGAAGTTTCTTATTAGCGTAAAGATACTTTAGTTCTCTGTCTACAAGGTAGATAGGATCGTCACTGGATTCTATTAATGATTGGTATTTTTCCTCACTTGCCAACAGTGCATCCTCCGTTTTTGCCTTTTCGAGTTTCTTTACTTGCTCTTCAGACTTAGATGTTTCAGCATCGGAATGTTTCTTTGTCATATCTTCTCAATCTTTTTAGAACGCTGTGGACGGCGTATCATGTTCCTTTATCCCTGAACCTGTTAAATTTTTATTTAATAAAAGATATTAGGCAATTGTATCGACATTTTTGGTTCCTTATCCTTTTATAATTTAATTTACCTTTGTATTAATACCAAATATATTGTACAGTTATAGCAACGCTTTTAATTACATACGGTCAATAATAGACAATTTCATTAGTTTTTTGCCGGGTAATACAAGGAAATATTATAATTTGTAAAATATCTAACGAATTGTTAAAATTGAGAAGATTAAAAGAGGAGTTTTGAGATATGAAATCTGTCACAAAGCATATAACCCTGAATGTTCCCCGTAGAAGAGCATTTATAAATATCACCCCGGATGTTGAGGAGGTTGTTCGTGAGAGCAGCGTCAAAGAGGGCTTGTGCCTTGTAAATGCTATGCATATCACCGCCAGCGTGTTTATAAATGATGATGAATCTGGTCTGCACCAGGACTTTGAAACCTGGCTGGAGAAACTGGCGCCGGAAAAACCCTATTCGCAGTATCATCACAATGGATTTGAGGATAATGCCGACGCCCATCTGAAACGTCAGATAATGGGCCGGGAAGTTGTTGTGGCGATCAGCAATGGCAAACTTGATTTCGGGCCCTGGGAACAGATTTTCTACGGCGAGTTCGATGGCAAACGACCAAAGCGGTATCTGATAAAGGTTATCGGAGAATAATCCGGGCTAAATTAATTTCGCAAAATAGCAGGCAGGTTTTATTCAATGCCGAAATGGGATGAAAACATGTTACATCTTGCTTTTAATAAAAATGTTAAATATTTTAATTACAGGAGCAGATTTCTGAAATGGAGATTCTGAAATATTAGGTGAGACCGATTTTGATGCTCATACAAATTTGATTGCCTTTAAAAATTGAATTGCTCCTTTGTTACTTGAAAAACAATCAAAAGAGGAGGTGGTTATGTTTCCATTAAAGAAAATTCTTTGTCCCATTGATTTTAGCGAACATTCTCTCACTGCACTAAAAATAGCTGATGAGATGGCTAAAACATTTCATTCCGAGCTTTTCCTTGTTAATGTAATTACTCCAATACCTTCCGTACCTACTCCCCCGCATCCATTAGTATTTGATGTTCTAAAATACCAGGATTCTTTAGAATCTCACTCCAAAAAGAGTCTTGACGATATTGCCAAAAACAAAGTAAGCTCCGGCATTAAAGTCCATCGGATAGTTGCCCTGGGAGATCCTTCTACCGAGATAATTAAAATTGCCGATGAAAATGATGTTAACCTTATAGTTGTTGCTACTCATGGCAGAACCGGCCTGGGGCATATGATTTTTGGCTCGGTGGCGGAAAAAATCATTCGGCACGCTTCCTGCCCGGTTTTATCTAAAAGAGTCATGGGTATCTAATTTAGCCTGTTTAATTCATCCCCGACGAGTCGGAAGTGCCTTAGTGGCTATGAATAATTCAGGTTAGAACAAGGTATTTTTTAAGACAGCGTTTTTTGCGGGTGTTAGTCAATCTTATTCTGAGTGGGAGGAAATAATTTTTAAAAGCGCCCAAAATGATGCTTGTATTTTACCGTAAAATTTTAGAAATTACGAACGTTATTTAAAATATGATCGCGGGGTG
>DPVY01000297.1 GCA_003527965.1 Fidelibacterota bacterium | reverse complement strand
AGTTTTTCAAGTTTATAGACAGACTCTAATTACCTGATTTTTCAGATAAACCAAAACATGGATATTTGTCCCGGAATTGGCTAAACTTGCAAACGTGTAATTTGTGAAACAAAATGATCAAATAGTTTTTTAGGAGATCGGTTTATTATGAAAAAACTAAATAACCCCTTTATTTCTCAGAGGGGCTACAACTGTTTTGTCTGCTCTCCCAATAATCCGGTCGGACTGCACCTTGATTTCTACCTGGATGGAGAGACGGTCAAGGCCAGTTGGCAGCCGGCGGATGTCTATCAGGGTTATCCGAATATCCTGCACGGCGGCATCCAGGCAACTTTGTTGGATGAAGTCGCCAGCTGGGCGGTCTATACCATTGTTGGCACTGGCGGTGTTACTGCACGTTTAGACATTCAGTATAAAAAACCGGTGTTTATAGATAAAGGTCAGCTTTACTTGACGGCAGAAATTATCGAGCAGAAGAAGAAAATCATAAAAGTTTGCAGCCGGCTTTATAATAGTGCCGGTGACTTATGTACCGAGGGAACCGTTTTTTATTATGTGTTTCCGCCGGAAGTGGCAAAAGAAAAGATGCATTATCCCGGCAAAGAGGCGTTTCTGCAAGAATCCTGAGATGAAATTATAAAGTAAAAAAGCCAGCCCGGGGAGAGCTGACTTTCTTTGTGTGGGTTTGTATGTATGTGATTAGAGTTTTCCCAAAAGGTTGTCTTTAAAATATTTTCCCGATAGGATTGACTCTGCCGGACGAGTGCAAACCCGGTCGGCAGCAGCATAATGCCGGTATAAATCAATTCCCCTTTGTCTGTTATTCATATATTTTACCGTCGATTATTTCAATAATCCTTTGTGAACATTGACTTACTCTGTGATCGTGTGTAATCATGATGATTGTATTGCCTTCTTTCCAGAGATCAACGAAAAGTTCCATAATTTCTCTACCTGATTTTGAATCAAGGTTACCGGTCGGTTCATCAGCCAGAATGATATTGGGATTATTAACGAGAGCACGGGCAATAGCGACCCTCTGTTTTTGTCCGCCGGAAAGCTCGTTTGGTTTATGATCCATTCTGTCGCCAAGTGCGACTTTATCGAGAATATATTCAACTTTTTCTTTACGCTTTTTCCCACCAATTCCGGCAAAGAGCAGAGGCATTTCCACATTTTCATATGCAGAAGCATAAGGTAGAAGATTGAAATTCTGAAACACAAAACCAATCTCTTTATTCCGCAGTTCAGACAGTTCGTTATCATTCATATTTTTTATATTTTGTCCGTTTAATTTATATTCACCGGTAGTGGGTTTATCCAAACAGCCCATAATATTCATCAATGTTGATTTTCCTGAGCCGGAAGGTCCGATGACGGTAACAAAATCACTTTTTTTAATATGAAGGTCAATTCCGCGCAAAGCTTCTACCTCTATTTTTCCGGTATCATAAACTTTTCTTACATTTTCCATTTTTATCATAACAAATCTCCAGTATTATTCATAATGTAATGCTTTTATAGGATCGACCGAAGCAGCTTTGCGGGCAGGAAAAAAACCTGACAACAATCCCACAATTCCCAGAATTGTTCCGGTGCTCATAGCCACAGTCCAGGAAAATTCCGGGTTAGCAAGAATCTGCAGAGCCATATTTTTGCCGAAATCTGCGCTTTCATTTGGAATACTCTGTACTGCTTTGATAATGCCATAAGCTATAGAGCCGCCAATAAAACCACCGGACAGATCAATCAAAAGCGCTTCAATAATAAATTGTGTTTTAATGAGAGATTTTTTACCACCAATTGCTCGTTTGATGCCGATTTCGCGAGTTCGCTTTTTCACAGTTATAAACATAATATTTGCTACACCGATACTAGCGATGATCAAAGTCATTGCACCAATTACACCAAGAAAAATGGTAATTCCTGTAAATGCTTTAGCTGACATTTTTGCATTTTTGATTGTATCCCAAAAATGTAAAGCGCTGTTATCATCAGGATGATATTGATATTTTCGTCCCAGCACTCTGCGAACCTGTTGATTTACAAAATCAGATTTTTCTATTTCATTAACCTGATAAATTATTCGATTAACATAATTGTTATTGAATATACCTCTGAATGTAGAAGCCGGTATAACACCGCAATCTGCATCCGGACCACCATACATTCCCATTTGCATTTTTTTCTGCATAACACCGATTACTGTAAAGGGAATGCTGTTGAGAAAAATTGTTTCTCCAATTGCGTCAATATCACCCATCAGGTTTTTTTTTAATTCATTACCAATGAAAATAACCCGACGTCGTAACTTCATATCGTTATCATTGATGAAACGACCTCCCGGTTGTGGAAAATGTGAACGCATATCTTCATAGCCGATGGAACTGACTCCGCGGACACGTTCATTGACTACTTTACTACCATATTTAAATGTAATTCCCCATCTATCATATTCCCCGGCAATTCTGTCAATTTCGGGGATGCTCTGTTTGAGAAAACCACCATCTTCTTCCCGCAAACGAATCGGACGACCTTGAGGAAGACCTCTATATTCTATACTGGTTTGTCCGCCGTAAAGAATGACAATGTTATTTCCCAGGCCCTTTTGCCCTCTCAACATCTGCTTTGATAGCCCCTGTCCGAAAGATAGTAAAAGAATTATTGTCAATGTTCCCCAGGCAATACCTGCGATTGTGAGGAAAATTTTCCTGCGTTCTTTCTTTAATTCCCGAATGTAAAGTTTTACAAGCAGTAAATTTTTCATAAATTTATTTATTCTTTTTGCCATAATAAACTCAATGATTAACTATTTATTGCAACAACAGGATCCAAAGTTGATGCACGCTTTGCAGGACCCCAACCTGCAACCAAAGTTATAATTGAAATAATGATAATTGTTGTAACTGCAATTGCCGGATTTAGAATCAACACCCCGACGAATTCTTCAATAGGCGCCTGATTGATTCCCCAAATTAATACTACCGAAAACAAAAAACCCGAGACCGAACCAGCTGCAGCAATTGCAAAAGTTTCAACTAAATATTGCATAAGGATTACACGTTTCTTCGCACCGATTGCACGTTTTACTCCGATTTCTGAAGTTCGTTCTTCCACAATTACATACATGATATTTGCTATTCCAATCCCTCCTACTATCAAGGTCATTACTCCGACTATACCTAAAAATATCGTAAATCCGTTAAAAAAGATATTGAGGAATTGATCTGCTTCTGTCGTATCCCAGATCGGTAAGGCTTGAGTATCTTCTTCGGAAAATCGATATTTTTTTGCCATTGCGGCAACAATAGCCTTTTTCATCTGTTCGGTTTTATTGACATCTTTTGCTCTTGCTACAAGGTTATCAACAAATCGATCACCATAAATACTCAAATAAGTAGAAGTCGGCATAAAAATAGCATCTTTATCACGACCATTATAACTTCCGTCCTGCTCTTTTTCTATTATTACCCCAACAACTGTAAAAGGTGTGCCATTGATATACATCAATTTTCCAACAGCGTCTTCATCTCCAAACATGGTTTTTTCGACTTCATTTCCGATAAAGACAACCCGACGTCTTTTTTCCATATCAATGGGATTTATAAACCTGCTTCCTCCTCTGGGAACCATATTTCTCATTTCTTTAAATTCCGGCCATACTGCATTGATATTAAAGTTTTGTTTTTTATTATTTACCTTTACAGGAACTTGACGGGTATACTGTGGAGAAATATCATCTATTAACTGAACCTGTTCTTTCAGATATTGAGCATCATCTTTGTAAAAACTCAGGTTTCTGCCTTTTGGGAATCCGCCATAACTAATACTTGTTCTTCCAGCCCAGATTACACAGATTGATTCGCCCATTCCGTGCATGGTTTTGGAGGAATTGGCTTTCACAGCAGTACCAAAAGTCAATAATAATATAACAGCTGTTGTTCCCCAGAAAATACCAAAGAGCGTCAATAATGTTCTTAGCTTTTGTTTGCTCAGTTCCCTGAATACCTGGGCAATATTTTTAATAAACACTTTAATTATCCTTTATTGAATTTCTTTCGGAGGACGTTCAACAAGTAAATCTTCTTTTGTTATGCCGGATTTTACTTCTGCATTAATGCCATCGCTTAAACCGATTTCAATTTGACATTTGGAAACTGTTCCGGTAGTTGTATCTTCCACTTCAACAAATACCGAATCATTCTCAAAGGTCAGAAGTCTTTCAGGAATTGTCAAAACATCTTCCACTTTATTAAGAATAATTTTGGCGTTGGCGGAATATCCTGCTCTTAATTCAATCCCGCGATCATCTACTATTTCTATTTCAATATCAAAAACTGTAGCGTTATTTTCTTTTCTGGCTTTTGGAGAAATGCGAACTACTTCTCCTTGAATGGATTTCCCCGGTAAAGCGCCGATTTCAAGCTCAGCCAAAACTCCAACACTTACTTTGCCTACATCAATTTCATCAATTGTTCCACGGAAAATAAGCTGATTCATATCAGCAAAAGTAAATAAAGGAGTCCCCGACTGGTAAGAAGTAAGCGGTACTACCGGATCACCAACATTGATAAATTTTTCAAGTACAGTACCGGTAATAGGAGATTTGACAATACTTTCAACTTCTCCGGTAAAACCTTTTTCAATAAGTGCCAGTCTATCTTCGTTTAAATTTTTCTGTAATTGAGCCTCCTTAAATTTTAATTCATCAGATTCGAATTCAAGCTTAGAAATTAATTTTTTTCCTAATAATTCTCTCTTCCGTTCATATATGACTTTAGCATTTTTATAGGCTATGTTTGTCATCTCCACACCTCTTCTTGCTTCAGTCAATTCTCTCGGTGTTGGATCGGGCTTAATTTTTACAATAATATCACCTTTATTTACATGATCGCCAACTTCGATATATTTTTCAATTACAATACCGGGAATTTTGGATTTGACTTGAATTTCATTTAGTGGAGTAATAGTACCAATAGCGAGCGCTTCTTCTACTATTGTACCTTTTCCCAATATAATTGTTTTATAGCCTTTATTGTTTTTTGAGTTTTTACTTGCAATTACCTGCTTTGTCACTACCCCGCCAGCAGCCAGAATAGTAATAATAATCAGGACTGTTTTCCATTTTTTCATTTTTAACTCCGGTTTATTTCACTATCACAAAAATTCTTTATATATGACGGCTTATAAAATTAAAGGTTGTCATTTGTTTTGTTGTTTACATCAAAGATTTAGAACAATATTTTCTCCGTGAATGAATTGCCCAGGGGAGCAGGAGGTGATGGTAGTTGTATCGGTTTCCATGCAATTCTGCGCTAATTCAACCAATTTCCCAATTCAACTAATTCAACCACTTCAACCAACCCGTCCTGCGTAGTGATAGATCGGGACAGGCAGGCGGGTCCGGCGGATGATTATTGGGCAAACAGCACTTCCGGTCGGCTGATAATCTCCCGGAATTTATTGAAGAACAGCCCGGCGTGAAAGCCGTCCGCCAGGGCATGATGAGCCTGCAGGGAATAGGGCAATTTTATCGATTCCTCTTCGATGATGTACTTGCCCCAGACGAGGCGCGGCACCGAGTCCACGGGATGCATGTGAATCGGGTGCATGACCCCGGTAAATGAAATCCAGGGAATGCAGGTAATGTAGATCCGATTGTCCTGAATGGAATCGCTCTGGATAAAGGGCTTTTCTTTTACTTGTTGAATAGCAGCGGATGCATTCCGGAAAAAGCGCTGAATATCATCATCAAAATCAGCATTGCAGAAGCTGAATTGATCGCCCTCAACACTGACCGTAAAGGAAGGGTGAACGATAGAATGCTCAACAACGCTGTTCTCTCTGATACGACAGCGAAATTCCGGGATGCTGTTGGCTGTTTTCATGCTGACAAACAGAATAGTTTTGAACAGCGAAACGCCCTGATTTTTTGAGTAGCGATAGGCTTCGCCGATATCAATGTTTGTGCTGATATTGAAATGGGGATAATCGTAATTTTTGAAAAATTCAAACTGGCGGCGGCGGGACCAGTTATAAATATTAATTTTTGATTCCACTGATTATATTTTTCTAAAATGTTGCGTTACAATTTTAATTCTTTAAATATATTTTCTTTAATGATTCGTTTTGATATAACCTGCTCTGAAACACCAAATGTTGGACAGATAATTCCAGCGATATGAGATATAATTGGATCATTTGCTCGATTACCCGCACTTTTTTTGTAAATAGTAATTTTGTTTGAAAATTTAGCCACTTCTTCCAATAAAAGTTTTTTGGGTACTAACAATCTTCCGGCAAATTCGTGACCTTGGTACTCAAATCTTCCAACATTTTGTGAATTATTAATTCGAAAATCAATCCATTCATTAATTGATTCAAAATGTAATTTACTTAATTCCTTTTTATGCATATAAAGATGCCCAATTTCATGGGCAATTGTAAAACGAGAGCGGTTTGTCCAATTGTTACTAAAGTACCTTTGTTGGTCAACCCATAATTCTTTACAATCTGGTGTTAAAAACGCGTCGATACCACATTTACCGTATAGATCTGGCTGAGGCACAGGTTGAATTTTGAAATCAATCTCGATAATTTCAAAAACATCAACAGGAACATCTTCTGTTTTTATATAGTCCCTTCGAAATTTTTCTGCTTTTTCCCATAATATTTCATCAGGTACCCAATCCGGTTTAAGTAACTCCATTCTGATCCTTTCGAATAATTTCGATCAGGCTCTTAAGTTCTTCTTCTGATGGCTGTTCTCCACGAGCTGTTCTAAAAAACATTGGCAGCTTTTGAAGAATTTGCTGCTCAGTTATTTCAATTGGTATATGACCAATTGCTGCATAATCGAAAAGTGCATTATATTCATCTGAATTCTTTTCAATATTTAATACGCAGGCAATTTGATTTAGTACTTCTCTGGATTTGGGTGGTGAAAGAATTCCTCTTTCAATTTTACTCCAATTACCTGGATCTATTTGAGTCAATTTACAAAACGTTCTTAGAGTCATTCTTTTTTTTACCCTAATATCTTTTACTAAGTCTCCAAACTTTCTCATATTCCCTCCTTTTCTGTTGTAAATATATACAACACCCATTTAAATGTCAATACAATTATTGATAAAAATCTTTTGCCCTGAAAAAACATTGATTTTGAAAAAATCTCTGTTAAACTATCTGCTTGACGTATTGCAATTTGGAGGATAGATGAAAAAAATAGTAGTACTGGCAAAACAGGTTCCCGATACCGCCAATGTTACCGGCGACGCCATGAAGGCCGACGGCACAGTCAACCGTGCGGCGCTGCCGGCAATTTTTAACCCGGACGATCTGTATGCCCTCGAGATGGCGCTGGCGATCAGAGATAAAATTGGCGGAGAGGTCGTGGTGATTACCATGGGACCGCCGAAAGCCGCGGAAATTCTGAAACATTCCTTATACATGGGCGCCGATCGCGTCATGTTGATCACCGACCGCAAATTTGCCGCAGCCGACACGCTGGCAACATCTTATGTGCTGGCAGAAACCATTAAAAAAATCGGGGGTGTCGATTTGGTGCTCGCCGGACGGCAGGCGATTGACGGCGACACTGCCCAGGTGGGACCGCAGGTTGCCGACAAAATCGGTTTTAACCAGATCACCTATGTTTCGGCTTTAAGGGAATTTAATGACAACTACCTGATCGTCGAGAGAGATGGCGAAGTGCAGACCGAAGTGATCAAGAGCAGTTACCCCGTATTATTAACGATAACCGGACAGGCTAATACGCCGCGTTATCCCAATTGCCGGCGGATGCTCCAATATTTTCGGGCTGACGTGAAGGAAAATTTTAACGATTCGGAATTATCAGCAGCAGAATCGAACGACTGGATCATTCCCACCTATGCGCTGGCAGATCTTGATTTGGATGAAGACCGCTGCGGTTTGAAGGGCAGCCCCACAAAAGTGCATAAAATTAAAAGCATTATGCTGAAAGGGGGCGACCTGAAAATGTACGGGACAAAACCGACCAATATCAAGCAGCTGGTTCGGGATATAACGAAAGTTTACGTCGAGGTTAATTAATGAAATCAATTGTTTTTATAGAGAAAAACCCGGTAACCGGCAAACTCCGGAATGTCAGTATCGAACTGACCTATAAAGCCTATTCACTGTCGAAACCGCTCAAGGGTGAAGTGATAGGCGTTTTTGCCGGAGACGCCTTGCCGGAAGATACAGACCGGCTATTTCAATACGGACTTGACCGGCTGTTGTATTTTACCGATGAGCGGCTTAAGCACCTGCACTCCATTGCCTATAAGCATATCTTAAAGGCGATGATTAAGTCGGAAGAGCCGGACATCGTACTTTTTGGCGCAACCCATACGGGACGCGATATTGCGCCGCTGATCGCATCATCATTGAAAACCGGCTTGACGGCGGATTGTACGCAGTTATACGTTGAGGATTATAAAGATAAAGGAAAAATCCTATTCCAGGTGCGTCCGGCATTCGGAGGCAATATCCTGGCGACGATCATTACTCCCGACAACCGCCCGATGATGGCGTCGGTGCGTGAAGGCGTCATGTTGCTGCCGGAAAAACATCCGAATCATCCTGTAAAAATGGAGAGTTTTCCTGTTGATTTCAATGAAAGCTGGATTAAGAGTGAATTTCTTTCGGTTGTCCCGAAGGTTAAAAAGGTGGATTTTAATTCGGCGCAAACCATTGTTTCCGGTGGAGCGGGCGTTGGCAGCGCGGATAATTTTCGGCTGATCCGGGAGCTGGCAAACGCCCTGGGCGGGGAAGTTGGCGCCAGTCGCGCGGCGGTAGATTTTGGCTTTGTGGACAAAGACCATCAGATCGGACAGACCGGTTCGGTGGTTCGTCCGAAGCTCTATATCGCCTGCGGCATTTCCGGGCAGATTCAGCATCGCGCCGGCATGGAAGAGTCCCAGAAAATCATTGCGATTAATAAAGACCCCGAAGCGCCGATTTTCAAAATCGCCCACATGGGCGTCGTCGGCGATGTGAATGAAATCATTCCGGTGATGCTGCGCTATTTGAAGGAGGAAGGATAATGGCAAATTACTATAACGAAAACCGCCGGCTTTGCCTCGGTCTGCTGGATTTGCAGGACATCGTCCGGGATTTAGAAAATAATTATCAGGATAATGGTTCTGAGGCTCTGCATTCCTACGATGAAGCCCGTACCTGGTACGAAATGGTGCTGAATAATGCCGGCGATATTTGCGCGAATTTTATTACGCCCCGCGCCGAAGCCGTGGACGAACAGGGTCCAACTTTTCGGGATGGGATCGTCAAATGGGCGCCCGAAACTCAGGAGAATATGGAAGTTCTGTCAAGGGCGGGCTATCTGGGCGGAATGCTGCCGCGCAAGTACGGCGGCTTGAACCTGCCGGTGACAGTGAATACTATCCTCGTGGAGATGGTTTCCCAGGCGGACGCCAGCCTCATGAATCTTTTTGGGCTCCAAGACATCGCGGTGACTGTTAATAAATTTGGAAATGAAGAACAGAAAGACCGGGTTTTACCGAAATTCTGCTCAGGGGAAGTCAGCGGCTCCATGGCGCTCACCGAACCCGACGCCGGCAGCGATCTGCAATCCGTGGCGCTGCGGGCTATTGAAAAGAACGGCGAATGGTACCTCAACGGTGTAAAGCGCTTTATCACCAACGGCTCCGGGGAGGTGTCCCTGGTGCTGGCGCGTTCCGAGGAGGGCTCAAAAGGCGGGCGCGGACTGAGTATGTTTCTGTACGAACGCTATCGCGATCATAATATGATCGTCAGGCGAATTGAGAATAAACACGGCATTCACGGTTCACCGACCTGCGAGATGCAGTTCAATATGGCAAAAGCCGAGTTGGTCGGCAGGCGCAAATTTGGTTTGATAAAATACGTT
>DPVY01000024.1:6164-6464 GCA_003527965.1 Fidelibacterota bacterium | reverse complement strand
CTTTCAATTAGGCGAAAATATAAAGTAATTTTATTTAAATCATATAGTCAGCGATATTGATGTCAAAAGTCAAATACCAGCGAGTTTTACTGAAATTTTCGGGTGAAGCGCTTGCCGGCGACAGGGCCTCGGGTATTGATCCTGCCATGCTCAATCGGCTTTGTGATGAATTAGTTGCCGTCAAGGAACTCGGCATTCAGCTTGGTATAGTGATTGGCGGCGGAAATATATTCCGGGGGCTGAATGCCAGCCAGCAGGGCATGGATCGGGTCAAGGCCGATTATATGGGTATGCTGGCTA
>DPVY01000024.1:0-5862 GCA_003527965.1 Fidelibacterota bacterium | reverse complement strand
GATTATATGGGTATGCTGGCTACGGTTATAAACGCTTTGGCTGTTCAGGATGCTCTGGAGTCAAGGGGATTAAAAGTCACTGTAATGTCGGCGATTCAGATGATTGAGGTTGCTGAACCTATGGTGGTTCGCAAGGCGGTTGAATATCTTTCAAAAGGACATATTGTAATCTTTAGCGCGGGGACCGGACGGCCATTTTTTAGCACCGATACAGGCGCGGCATTACGGGCAGTCGAAATACAGGCAGATGCAATTATTAAAGCCACAAAAGTCGATGGCGTTTACGACAAAGACCCGGTAAAATTCAGTGACGCTCAATTTTATCGCTATCTCGATTACCAGACGGCAGTTGAGAAAAAGCTGAAGATCATGGATTTGACGGCTATTACGCTTTGTCAGGATAATCAGTTACCGATTCTTGTCTACAATATGAAAAAACCGGGTAATCTGCGCAGGTTACTCCTCGGTGAAGAAATCGGAACAATAATTTCCGGGAGGAAGCATGCTTAATGATATTTTAAAGGACGCCGAAATTCGGATGAAGAAGAGCACCGACACAACACATTTAGAACTGGCTGCTATCCGGACAGGCAGAGCTAATCCGGCGCTGCTTGATTCCATTAAAGTCGATTATTATGGAACCTTAACTCCGTTACGACAGATTGCCAATGTTGGCGCACCGGATCCTCGTTTACTTGTTCTGCAGGTGTTTGATCGTAGCGCCATCGCGGCGATTGATAAGGCGATTAAAACATCTGATCTGGGCTTAAATCCGCAAGTTGATGGTAATTTGATAAGACTGCCAATTCCGGCGTTAACGGAAGATCGGCGTCGTGACCTGGTAAAATATGCTCATAAAATCGCCGAAGAAGGCAAAGTTGCAATACGTAATGTCCGTCGGGATGTGAATGATATGATCAGGGATCTGGAAAAGGAGCATGAGGTGTCCGAAGATGCTTCTCATGATGCAATAGACAAGGTTCAAAAATTTACAGATAAATATATCGAACAGATTGATGGTCTTTTGAAAAATAAAGAGAAAGAGATAATGGAAGAATAATTTCAGTCTTTAATATAGATGTAAAAAGAGCCCTCAATTGAGGGCTCTTTTATTTTATTAGGCACTTTTTATCTTAACGTGAGTTCGATGTAAACAAAATGTTTACAGAGGATTCCGATAAACCGTTGAAATGCTTTGCCACGGGTAGCAAAAAACTTCTTTTCACCCCGATTAATCGGGGTGAACTCAATGCCGGTATTTCGATTCTTAGGACAATACCCGGATTTATCCGGGTTTACTTTGCAGTATCATATACAACCCAATAATCGCTTCAGCGGTTTATAATTGGAATATGAAGGCTATTTTGTTTTTCTTCTGTTCTTCGGTTATCTCGAATTCACGTTATCTCAGCATTTTGAGTATGCACAGGACGGACAAGTCACACAGCCACTTTCGTGATAGACTGTCGATCCGCAGTCGGGACAGGTTGTAATGATCTTCTTATTGTCATTTGAGAGATTGTTTTTTCCGGCTGGAGCAGCGGCTTTTTGAACGGTTTGGACAGGCACGATATCATTAAAGGAAAAATGCGGTTGATTTGCGCCGCCATTTTTTCCACCTTTGTGCTTTTCCAAATACCATTCCAGGGCTTTGGCAATTGCATCGGGCGTGGAGAGAATCTGAGTGCCGTTTTCCCAAATAGGGCTGGGACCGCCAATACCTTTGAGCTGCGTTATCACATCCCGGGGATCTATACCGGAACGCATGGCAAGGGAAATCAACCGGCTGATCGCTTCGGACTCTACCTGTGCCTGACTCCCGGCTTTGCCAATATTGGTAAATATTTCACAAAGACCGGTTTCATCTTCATTAATTGTAACATATAGCGTTCCCAATCCGGTGCGGATCCGTTTGGTTATTCCTCTGGTTTCCTGGGGACGAACCCGGGGGTGAATGCGATTGTCATAAGAAGACTGCTGAACCGATGTGGTTTGGGGCCTTTTTTCCTGGGATTTGTCGCCAACGTAGAGAACCTGCTCTGTGCGGCTGCCGTCACGATAAATTGTTATTCCCTTACAATTGGCTTCATAAGCCAGCCAATAGGCATCCATGACATCCTGAACCGTCGAAGTTTTAGGAAAGTTACAAGTCTTGGATACCGCTGCATCCGTCCACTTCTGGAAGGCAGCCTGCATCCGAACATGCCATTCCGGTGTAATATCATGGGCAGTTACGAAAGCATTTTTTATAGAGGCTGGAATTTCGTCTATATTACGGATTGATCCTTTTTCCGCCACCTTTTGCATTAACGCTTTGGAATAGATGCCGGCTTTTTTGCAGGCTTCTTCGAAAAGCGGGTTAACATAAAGCAAATCGGTACCATCCATAACACGTTTGGTAAAAACCAGAGAAAAGATCGGTTCAATACCGCTGGAGCAATCCGCAAGCATGGAAATAGTACCCGTTGGCGCGATGGTTGTAACTGTTGCATTCCGCAATTTTGGGCCATCCGGGAAATAGGTGCTGTCATTCCAGGCCGGGAATGGTCCGCGGGAATCGCCCAGCTTAGCGCTGGCTTCTTTTGCGGATTTATAAACAAAACTCATGATCTCATCGGCAATCTTTAAGGCTTCTTCAGAATTATAGGGAATTTCCATTTTGAACAAAACATCCGCAAACCCCATTACTCCCAGACCGATTTTTCGGCTTTTCTTGACCATTGTATCTATTTTTTTAAGGGGATATTTGTTAATGTCGATAACGTTATCAAGGAAGTGAATGGATGCATCAATGGTTTTGCCCAAGGATTCATAGTCGATCTTATGGTCATGAACGAAATTGGACAGGTTAATCGAGCCAAGATTGCAGGCTTCGTTGGGCAGCAGAGGCTGTTCTCCACAGGGATTGGTCGCTTCGATTTCTCCCAGTTTTGGAATTGGGTTCATTTTATTGATCTTATCTATGAATATAATTCCGGGATCACCATTTGCCCAGGCGTTTTGGGCTATCATTTTAAATACTTCCGCCGCATTTAATGTTCCGGCAACATTACCGTCAGTGGGATTGATCAGTTCATATTGTTCACGTTTGCGGACCTTTTCCATAAAATCATCAGTGACCGCCACAGAAATATTGAAATTCAACAGATCTGTATTATTATTTTTACAATTAATAAATTCAAGAATGTCAGGATGATCAACACGCAAAATACCCATGTTTGCGCCGCGCCGGGTACCACCCTGTTTCACGGCTTCGGTGGCGGAGTTGTATACTTTCATGAATGAAACCGGGCCACTGGCAACGCCACTCGTTGTTTTGACGATGCTCTTTCGAGGTCGAATCCGACTAAACGAAAACCCGGTGCCGCCGCCGCTTTTGTGAATTAACGCGGTATCTTTCAAGGTTTGAAAAATAGATTCCATGGAATCATCAACAGGTAATACAAAACAGGCTGATAACTGCCCAAGTTCTCTGCCGGCATTCATGATTGTTGGCGAATTCGGCAGGAAGTTTTTACTGCGCAATAACCGGTAAAATTTATCGGCTGTAATTTGTACATTAGACCGGCTGGTATAATTTATGTCTGCTTCTGCAATGGCATCGGCAATGCGGTGCAGCATCGTATCAGGGGTTTCAATGGGCTGCCCGCTTTTATCCCGCATGAGATAACGGCGTTTCAAAACTTCAATGGCATTATCAGAAAATATTGGATCCCGGGCTGGTTTCTTTTCAGGGGTAGAAACGGGTATATTAGTCCGGGGGATGTCGTTCCGGCGCTCTTTTTTGGGGATTTCGAAATTTATGGCGATGGGCTCCGACATTTAATCCACTCCTTATAAAATATTTTTTAAACAGCCACCTCGATTGGCGAAAATTAAATCAAGCTGAATATAGAAAATTGCAGAAAAGATGTCAAGCCTAAAACACAATATTTTGTACTAATCGACGAGATATTACCCCAGCAGTGGTTAATATTCAATTATTAAAGTGTTACGCAAAAACACCCTGAAAGCGACCGTCGTAAAGATATTTATTTATTCTCAATACACTTAAAATGATTTTGAAAATAGTTTGATACTATTAAATTATTCACTGTTATTTGGAAAGGCGGGTGTAGTTCAATGGCAGAACACCAGCTTCCCAAGCTGGATACGGGGGTCCGATTCCCCTCACCCGCTCTTAAATGTGCGAATATGTCTTATTAATCCTCTCAAAACTATACCACGGAAACCTATAAAATACATGATTAAAATCATTTCCATCGCCAGGGGAAGTAAAGCAGATGTGGGCGGTATTCGTGAAAACGATTATTTAATCTCGATCAACGATCACGAAATTAATGACCTGTTGGATTATTACTTCTATCAGTCCGAAGAGGAATTGGTTGTAAAATACAGTAGCGAATCGGTGGAAAAGTCATTGACGGTTGAGAAGTCCTATGACGAAGATCTTGGCATTGAAATAGAAGGTTTGCAGATTAAAGCCTGTTCGAATAATTGTGTATTCTGCTTTATCAAGCAAAATCCACGGGGCATGCGACAACCGATCTATTTTTGTGATGAAGACTACCGCTACTCATTCCTTTATGGGAATTATATAACTCTGACCAATCTTGAAGAAAAGGAATTAAATCGAATCATTCAACAGCGGCTTTCACCGCTCTATATTTCAGTTCATGCCACTGATCCCGAGGTGAGAAAATCGGTGTTCCGTTTTAGAAATGAGGATCGGTTGATGGAAAAACTGGAGTTTTTAAATCGGCACAGGATCGAGATCCACACTCAGGTTGTGCTGGTTCCCGGATTCAATGACGGAGCAGTATTGGAAAATACGATAAAGGATCTCTTTCAATTTCGGAGCTCTCTGAAAACCCTGGCAATTGTTCCGGTTGGCTTGACAAAACACCGTAAAAGGCTACCCCAATTAAAGACTGTTTCCCCTGATGAGGCGGTTTATTTAGTGCAACGTGCAGAAGAGTGGAATCGGCAATATCGAAATAATGAGGGTGATCCTTTTGTTTATTTGTCCGATGAATTTTACTTGTTGGCAAAGAGACCCTTTCCCGCTGCCGAGCATTATGGTCCCTTTTACCAGATTGAGAATGGCGTTGGATTAAGTCGCCGGTTTATAGATGATTTCCAGGATCAGATTCCATCACTACCAGGTAAATTACCGCAAAAATTCCGCGTACTGATTATTACCGGGAAATTAGCGGAGCCTCTATTAAGGGAAAATATTTTACCGGTCTTAAATGATATTGACAATTTGGAGGTCGATTTATGTGCTGTAACCAATCAATTTTTCGGTGAAACAGTGACTGTTTCCGGTTTATTGACGGGACAGGATATTATCGATCAATTTCCAAAATCCGGCGGTTATGATCATGTCTATTTGCCGCCCCGAGTAATAAATGAGAATGGCTTATTGCTGGATGATTTGACGCCACAGGATATTGAGAGTGTAATAAAAACAAAAGTATCCATCGGAAACGATGATTTAAAAGAGATGAGGTTTTATGACAAAACGTGACCCAATTGTTGCAATAATCGGACGACCAAATGTTGGTAAGTCCACTTTATTTAATCGAATAGCCCGCAAACGTAAATCGATTATTCATCCTCAAGCCGGAATTACCAGGGACAGGGTGTACGAGAACGTGAACTGGGTTGGTCGTCAATTTACTCTGATTGATACGGGCGGCTATATTCCTGAAAGTCAGGATACCATTGAAACGGCTGTCCGGGCCCAGGTAGAACTGGCTATTGAAGAATCCGATTTAATTTTGTTTATGGTTGATGCCAATGACTTAATTATGCCAATGGATATACAGATAGCAAACCTGTTGAGAACCTCCAATAAGC
>DPVY01000225.1 GCA_003527965.1 Fidelibacterota bacterium | reverse complement strand
GCACCGCCTTCCGGAGTTGATCCGGTTCAACCGAAGACAGGAGATGTTTTTAAGATACGGATTACCCGTCCTTTTACGCAGGATGACGAATATACATTTACAACCAGAGCAGCGAAATATGATCATTCCGCTGTCGAAAATCCGTTAGACAGAATTGCCGTTGTTCCCAATCCTTATTGTGCGCAAGCCATCTGGGAGCCTAAAAGCGGATATGCCAGCGGTCGGGGTGAAAGACGGATTCAGTTCATTAACCTTCCCCCACAGTGCAAAATCAAAATATTTACCATTGCCGGTGAATTAGTTGATACAATTGTGCATGAAAAAGTGTTTTGGGATGGCAGCGAGAGCTGGAATCTGTTGAATAAAGAGACCATGGAAATTGCTTTTGGCGTTTATGTCTGGCATGTGGATGCAACCGCATCCGGGTTGGGTGAAAAAATCGGTAAATTTGCGGTGATCAAATGAGAAAAGGAATATTTACAACAATCATTATTTTATTATCAGTAAGTCTAATTGTGGGGCAGGAACGCCGGACAACGAAAACCGGCACCACGGCGGCGCAATTCCTTAAAATCGGTGTTCACGCCGGTGGCATGGGTATGGGTGAAAGCGCCGTTGCATTTCCGAGCAGCCTTTCGGCTTTACATTGGAATCCAGCCGGTTTATCCCGTTTTAGCACACAGGAAGTTGTATTCACCCAGAGTAAATGGATTGCCGATACGGATATTTTGTATATGGCGGCATCGATGAACTTTGGCAGATATGGAACCGTCGGCGCATATATGACGACTCTGAACTACGGTGATGATATGCTCGTGCGCACGGAAGAGAAACCCCTTGGAACCGGGGAACGGTTTTCCGCCCGGGACCTGGATATGGGTATTTCCTATGCATCCAATCTGACGGACCGGTTCTCAATTGGCGGAACAGTTAAATTTGTCAGTCAGCAGATCTGGCATATGACAGCTCAGACTATGGCGCTTGATTTGGGGGCTTTGTTTATCACTCCACTGAAAGATATTCGCCTCGGTATGTCGATTACAAACTTCGGCGGTAAAATGCAGCCCGGTGGACGGGATGTACGTTTTTATGCGGATCCTGATCCCATTTTGTATGGCAACAACGATCAGATTCCGGCAAATTATGAGCTCAGTAGCTGGGCTATTCCGCTGACTTTCCGGGTCGGCTTATCCGGTGATGTGGGCAGCCTGAAAACCATGAAGATTACCTGGGCTGTGGATGCGCTCCATCCCAGCGATAATTCCGAGTACATCAATATCGGCGGTGAATTTTCAGTAATGGAACGGCTTTTCCTGCGGGCTGGTTGGAGGACACTATTTGCAGTTGACCGGGAAGGCGGAATGTCCATGGGCGCCGGCATCAAGCATGCGTTCAGCCCCAATTTCAAAATCAAACTGGACTATGCTTATGTCGATTATGGTGTATTAAACCAGATTAATATGTTGACGTTTTCGATTCTGTACTAAACATACAGGAATATAAATCAATAAAGCCCCAGAGCAATTGTTCCGGGGCTTTTTGTTTCTGAGATAGAAAAGAAAGATTATTCCCGTTAAGAATGGGAAGTGATATTTTGAATAAGATGGAGAGAAGATATGATTTTTATTTATCTTTTGTGAGTAAATGGCTACTACTGAGTATATCAGATAATTGGATCGTGTTTTTAGTATTGCTTTACTGATCGATTTCTTATTCATTGGTTGTAGCCAGCCCGGGGAATGGGATCTGTCCTACCAGATCATCTATCTTCCTGGGGAGAGCACAATGGTTGCTGAGGGCGAGGCGGTCGTTATTTTTGACACAAAGCAGGTTGAACCGCAGATGGAAGAATCGACCAGGCAATTGGAGAGCCATGAGCAAGAACTTCCGGGTAAGGAATTATCCAACCGGTTAACTATTCAGGAGATAAAAAACAATATACACAATCTGGAGATTCAGGAAGAGATTAATCTAAATCGCCCGGAACAGGCAAAATACAATTCCGACATCGAACAAAAGGATGCTCTGCTTGAATTAGGGAAACCTGCCAAAATGTCTAGCGCGCTAAAGAGACTCTTCAGGCGCAGTATGTTTTGATTTTTTGTTGACATTTTACCTTGATAAAAAAATTTATTTTGTGTAATCTCAGCGCTGATTATTTAAAATGTTATTTGAGGTGTGAAATGTTTTTGCAGATGATTATTGTACCTGTAGCCGCGGTGGTGGCGTTATTCACAGCATTACTTTTTTATATTTGGATAGAAAAACAGGACCCCGGAAGCCCCCAGGTCCGCCGGATCGCCGGATATATCCGGGAGGGCGCCCTGGCTTATCTCAAACAGCAATATAAGACATCCGGAATATTTTTTATAGCGGTTTTTGTGTTGTTGTTAATATTTTCCTACGGTTTTCACTTTTTAAATCCGTATGTGCCTTTCTGCTTTCTGACCGGTGCGTTTTTTTCCGGTCTAAGCGGTTTTTTGGGAATGCTGACCTCTACGATGACATCCAGCCGAACGACTCATGCCGCCGGTAAATCTTTAAACCGGGCTTTGAAAATTTCTTTCCGCGGCGGCAGTGTTATGGGAATGGTTGTGGTTGGCTTTGCGCTTCTCTGTGTTGTTTCCTGGTTTATGATTATGGATCGTTTTTTGGTTGCTGAAAGCCTCGCGCTGAAATATCAGACCATTACCACAACGCTGTTGAGTTTTGGTGTGGGCGCTTCGGCGATGGCGCTGTTTGCCCGTGTCGGCGGTGGAATTTTTACCAAGGCAGCGGATATGGGGGCTGATTTGGTCGGTAAAGTGGAAGCCGGAATTCCTGAAGACGATCCCCGTAACCCGGCTGTTATTGCCGATAATGTTGGCGATAATGTTGGCGATGTAGCCGGAATGGGCGCGGACCTTTTTGAATCTTTTGTAGGTTCTATTCTCGGAACTGCGGTTCTGTCGGTCGCGGCGTTTTCCATAGATAATGCATTTAGCGGTATCATATTGCCGATGATTATTGCCGGAATCGGCACCCTGGCTTCTATTATTGGAATCATGGTGGTTCGCACGCCTGAAAACCTTTCCCAAAAAGGACTACTGTCGGCGATTAATAAGGGGATAAACGTTACAACACTAATTACAATTGCCTTTAGCGGCGTTGCAATTCAGATGCTATTTCCGGAACAATTCTGGACGCTGTTCATTCCCATGCTGGCAGGTATGGGTGCCGGCGTGGCGATCGGTTATTCTACCGACTATTATACAAATGCCGCATACTCTCCGGTTCAGGAGATTTCGCGTCAGGCTAAAACCGGACATGCTACGGTGATCACATCGGGACTTTCGGTAGGAATGATATCCACAGCGCCCGCGGCGGCTTTTATCGTTATTGGAATGTTTCTGGCTTTTGTATTTGGTAATGGGTTCAATGATTTTTCCATGGGCCTCTACGCCATCGGTTTGGCAGCAGTCGGTATGTTGTCAACTCTAGGAATTAATCTGTCTACAGACGCCTTTGGTCCTATTGCGGATAATGCCGGCGGTATTGCCGAAATGGCTGAAATGCCGAGTGAAACCCGCAAGCGGACGGATGCGCTGGACGAGTTGGGAAACTCTACCGCCGCCCGGGGAAAAGGTCTCTGTATCGGCGCCGCGGCATTGACGGCAGTGACATTAATTGCCGCATTCATTGAAAGTATACGAACGGAAATGATAAACATGGGAATCTCATCCATCGAAGTAGCCGGTAAGACAGCGGATATTGCCAAAGTAGAGGTGAATGATCTGTTGGCATATTTAGGTGGTTCAGTCATCGATATCCGCTTTATTATCGGGCTGTTTATTGGCGGAGCGCTATGTGCGGCATTTTCCAGTAAAACCATTGAAGCCGTATCTGTGGCAGCCGGTGAAATGATTGACGAGGTCCGCCGGCAGTTTCGTGAAATAAAAGGGATTATGACCGGGGAAACCACTCCGGATTATGCCCGCTGCGTCAAGATTTCGACGGCGGCGGCCCAGAAAAAGATGTTGTCTCCGGCATTAATTGCAATTGTTGCCCCGGTGGTGACCGGATTGCTGCTCGGACCGATCGGGATCATTGGTCTGTTGTTGGGAAATTTGATAGTTGGTTTCATCTTCGCAATTTTCATGGCAAATTCCGGCGGCGCCTGGGACAATGCCAAAAAATATATTGAGCGTTCCAAATCTGAATTGAAATTTCAGATTAAGGATAGTATGAAAAAGGTCTCCAACCTGGGTCTCTGGCCCTTTTTCCTGACCAAAGAATATTCACGGTTTCTTTATGAACTCGTTAATCTGAACCCACTCGCTTTCAGCATCGACGAGAAAGTGTCCGATTACCTGGCGACAATTATCGACTATATTGAAAAGGAATATATCCAAAAAGGGAAAACATTAGATACTGTCAAAAAGCGTTTTGCAGTAAAAGATGTCACGGAATCCGACGATGAGACCTTGAACGCGCATTATCGAAAATTAAACCGGGACGACCGCCTGGTGTTTAAGCTCTATCTGCAATTAGAGCAAGACGAGCGTAATATTTTAATGGACATGAAAGATCTGAAAGCAAAATACACCGTCGTTATGGACAGTTATTCCGCCGCGGTGACCGGCGATACGGTTGGCGATCCGCTAAAAGATACCACCGGACCGTCAATAGATATTGCTATTAAGCTGGCAACCATGGTTAGCATTATCACTATCGGTTTGACATTGCGTTTCAATCTGGTGGATATTCTGTTTAAATAAACTGAATATTGTACCTTTAAATTTGTTTTTACGAATAGGGCGCTGTTTTATTTTGCGGTTTTTTCTTATATTATTTTGTTTATTTGAATCAGTAAAGGGAATTAATGAAAAAAATACAGCGACTTGCGGTTCTTACCAGCGGCGGTGATGCGCCGGGCATGAACGCGGCCATCCGTTCCGTTGTCAGAACGGCTATTAATGAAAATATTACGGTTTTCGGTGTTTACAGCGGCTACAAGGGTTTGATGGAAGGTGAGGTAATGCCCCTTTCTCGTCGATCCGTGAGCAATATTCTTCAAAAAGGCGGAACATTTTTAAAAACATCACGAAGCGAAGCCTTCCTTCATAAAGCCGGACGTAGACGAGCCGCCGAGACTTTAAAGGAATGGGACATTAACGACCTGATCGTCATCGGCGGCGACGGCAGCTTTCACGGCGCTCACGCCCT
>DPVY01000141.1 GCA_003527965.1 Fidelibacterota bacterium | reverse complement strand
TTTTCCAGCATTCCGGGTTTTAAATCCGGCAGATGCCGGACGGCGGCGCGGTTTTCTGCTTGAATGAGTTTATATACCTCCTCGCGGTGAACGGGAACTTCCAAAGGCGCTTTGATTCCCAACTTAACGTGTCCGGATGAACACTCCAGCACAGTAATTACAATATTGGCGCCAATACGAATACTCTCTTCAGACTTCCTTGTCAGTACTAACATACTCCATCCATGGATTTATAATCCTCTATTATCTATCAGCCGTGCGGCAGATTCGTGATAATTAATTTTTTATTGATCATATAATTTTTTGGTTCCTTCTATTTTTTAGTGGGTCGATATACTAAAAATAAATAATCTGATTATCCAATATCCAGTACCCAAGTATTTTTGTCGCTATCGCTCCTTTTTCTTTTTCGCTTTATCAATGCTTTTTTTTCTTACTCGTTACAAAGCCCCAGCTTTGTAACGGAAATTTCATCCTTCTCTAGCATTCCCAAGCTGGGGCTTGGGAACGAGTGTGGTATAAGGACTTGGGAACGAGTGTGGTATAAGGGCTTGGGAATGAGTGTGGCGCCCTGAGATCCGTCGAAGGGTCAAAATAACAGAATGGAAAAAAACACTCAACCACACGTGTCGTTCCTCCAGGGGAGTCTCTTCGAAATGAGGGGCAAATGCAGGAATAGTAAAACTTTGAGAAAATGGTCGAGCCCCGAAGAATCTTGTAAGTAAAGCGCCATGGTCTATGAAGATTCTTCCCCGACAAGTCGGGACAAGCTGTCGCAAGCTCCTCAGAATGACAAGACGGTGAACACAAGACGACAATTTTAGGACTTTTTACGATTACATTCATTTTGATATTTTGAATTTTGCTCATTGTCTCACCAGAGATTCCTGTTGGAGAGATTTGTTTGGTTTTTGCTCCGGCAGGAGTCCCTGTTGGGAGAATTTGTGATTTGTGATTTTTCTATTTTCATAATGAGACAATAATTGCCGGCAGTTCTTATAAACCCGACAATATTCCTCAATTCTCATTAGTCCGCCGCAATCCATCTTTAAGTACATATTCCACGGGGAGGCTTTTATTATCCAGAATTATCTGGCCCCCGAGTCTTTTTTCGGTATTGATTACTATCGGCGCTTTTACATTTGCGCTAAGCATTTGTTTTTCTTCATCTATTTTCAGAATAACGTAAATTTTTATATCTTCGTCTATATTATCGGAATAAACTCCTATCCGTTTTAATTCATCAAAAGATATTTTTATTTGATCGCATATTTTTAAATATCTTATATCCAAAATCAGCATTGAAATATCCATTTCCTCTAACGATTGCAATACGCCAAATGGGGGATAATCTTTTAGCTCCTCAATTTCAAATTTTATGAGCCCTTCAAATCCCGGTAAGCCATAAATAAACTTAATTACATTTCTTTGCTCTATATTCATACCATTGAAAATTATTTCATCATTTGACTGAGGCGCTTCCTGGAAAATTGTATTTTGCTGGTTAATCATCCTATGAACTCCAAAAGGTTTAAGTGAATGGCATCCGACATGGTTTGCAGAGCCGCTTTATATGTCATTTCCTCGGCATTATATTCTGTAATGGCTTTCGAAAGATCTACATCTTCAGCTTGAGACAGGTACGAATGCAGATTCATGTTTGCTGTATTCAGACGCTGTTCGGTCATTGTCAACTGATTTTTTACCGAACCCATCGCCGATGTTAACGAAAAGAGCTGTTCTGAAGCAGAATCGATTTCACTAATAGAAGTCTGGATACTACCCGTGTCATTATTGTTTAGAGCATTTTTTAAATCCTCAAGGGATCCAAATAGATTTATATCAGTTAATTGAGAGCCGGCTACATTTATGGAAATATTATAATCTTCGGCAATCCGGCGAAATATATTCTGAGAATTGCCGCTATAGCTTACCGTTGAGCCGTCATATGAAAAAGGTTGTTCTCCAACAGTATTCGTGCCGCCCAATAAATATTTGCCCATATAAGTAGTATTCGCTAAAGCAACAGTATCGCTAATAATACTATCAATTTTTGACGCAAATATTTTTCTTGCTTCGGAATTATTCGATTCGTCGGCGGACTGTGTGCTGATTTCCTTGGCTTCAATCATCATTGAAGACATATTGTCCAGTAGACTGATTGTTGTATCCAGCCAACCTTTGGCATCATTAATATTTTTTAAATATTGGTCATTTCTCAATATTGTTTTTCTAAACCTTGAAGCCCTTTCAAATTTATCAGGGTCACTGGATGAACGAAGAACTTCCTTGCCCGTGGCAATAGCAACCTGGCGTTTATTTAAACTTTCTTTACTCTGGTTTATATTTTGTAACAGACTTCTTGTTATAATGGATTGAGTAATTCGCATCCCTTAGCCCTTTCAATCAAATATCATTCGTACAATTTATTTCTTTGCTCACGGATTCACCCCGTGAGATAACATTAAAATAAGTGCATTTAAGTAAAGTAATTTTGGCATCTTTACTATATTTTCAAAATAACAAAAATTAGTAGTATCTAACGGGGTGAACACAGATTTCATTTTATATATTTTAAATTCATTATCATTTACCCCGTGTAATATTTTGCAAATTCTTCCACTTACCATTTTCATTTTCTTATCTGTGTTTCTCTGTGTTCCGTAGGAATTCCTTCGGAATAAATCTGTGAGCATTTTTCGTGAATTAGTGGGCTGAACAGCTACGATTATCTTATTATTCCTATCCATTAAAATATCTCACTATTTCATAACATATTAAGAACAGTTTGCATCATATCATCAACTGCTGATACCATCTTCGTTGCAGCCTCGTATGCTTGCTTATGTTTAATAAGGTTAGTCATCTCTTCGTCAAGAGACACTCCTGAAACTGAATCCTGCTGATTTTTAAGATTTAAGACAACCATTTCTCCACTTTTACACAGGAAATCGGATTCCTGAACCTTATTTCCAATCTGGGCGATAGTTGAATTATGAAAATCAAAAACCGTATTGTCCTGTACAAATTTAACAAATTGCAGATCAAAAACAGACTGTGCTATTGAGCCGTCGCCTGGATTATCTACCGCTTCCGCTGTGGCAATAATCGAAGGATCATTAAAAACATCTTTGCTAACTTTAAAATCGGCGGAGCCTGATATATCATCGGAGAAAAAATTTATTCCGGTTGCGCCGTCCAAATTATAACCTTTTGAATGAATGGCGTTCACCTGCCCCGCAATGCTCCGGGCAAGTGTATCGAGCTTATTGATATAATCAGGTATATCTTTGTTGGTAATCTCCAACAGGCTGCCTAATTCACCGGAATGAATATTTACAGGATGTTTACCGTTTTTCAAATAGACATTAGTAGTGGAAATACCGTTTTCTGTAGAATTATTTACAATTAGTTCATTTGCATAATCACTGGTAACTAATATCTGACCGTCGGTAGAAACCGTAATTTCACCTGAAGCGCTTTCGCGTGTTTCAATATTCATGAGGTTAGAAAGTTTAGTTACGAGTAAATCGCGCTGATCCAGAAGATCGTCTGATGATCTGGCGCTTATTTGTTGATTAACAGATTTCATCTGCATAATAATCTGATTTACCTGATTTACTTCGCCCGTAATATCTGACTTAATTTGCTGATTAAGATTATTTAGATCAGAATTAATGCGATTAAATGTATTTGCTAATACCACTCCTTTATCACGAACGTTTGTCCTGGCATATTGACTTTCCGGGTCATTGGCAAGATTGTTCCATGAATTCCAAAATTCTGATAGAACATTGTTCAAGCCGGACTCATTAGGCTCTCCAAAGATATCTTCAATCTGAGTCGTGATCGTTTTATCCATCTCATATTTACTGAGATTTTGAGTCTCATAACTCAATTGTCGCTCTACAAATTGTTGACGAAGACGGGTTATATTATCCCGCCCAATTCCGTAGGAAGTAAGCATTGTTAGTTCTACTTTGCGTCTTTTATACCCCTCGGTATTGACATTTGCAATATTGCTTGAAGTTGTATTAATGGCTGACTGATGTGCCATTAACGCCCGTTTCGTTACATTGAATATGCTGGATATCGACATTATTCCCTCAAATTTGAAAATTAAGCATCTTATATTCTTTTTCCGGTGAAGATACAATTCCATCCATGTCGTAAATCTTGGAGGATTCTTCGTCTGTCATCAAGAAGATATTCACCAAACCTTTGACATGCTTAATGGAAAAATTTAATAAATAACTATTTTCTCTGTTAATTTTAGTTATCAGATCAAGATTATCTTTTATCCGGTACTTAAGATTCATAAGCTTGATAGAATATTTTGGCGGGGCAATATTTATGATTATTTTTAGCTTTAGCTCGCTTTCGTCCATTTTATATATTTGACTTAAACTTGCGACACAATCTTTGCGCCGGTCTGCCAGCATTAAGGCGTCCTGGGTAATTGGTTGTTCATCTTGCAAACAACTCCTCAATTTTTCAACGTCGCCTATGACAATCGCATCCTGTTTATTTTTCAATAACTTCGACAGTTGTCCGTACAGGTTAACTTCCTCCGTAAGAATCTCGACCAGATCGACAAATATTTCATCACAATTATCCACGAGCTTCAGATCATTCATTTTCACCACCATCAAATAATTTGAACGAACTCATATTGTCCAAAACATCGTTTGCTTTGAGCTCATCGAGCATCGGTAATTCATCTTTATCTTTCATCGATTTATAAATTATTTCCGTCAATCCAATGCCACCCTGATTGGCAAGAGTTTGCCCCATAACGGAGCTGAACATCATCGAAGACAATGTATTTTGGGAACCCTCATTAGAACTTTTTGGGATAGTTTTTTCCATAACTTTAAATAGTTGAGTCAGGAAAACAGCCTCCAATTCTTTGCATTTCCCACGTAATTTAATCTCTCGCATCTTTTCTTTATTTAAACCATTTTGAACTTTCTTTGATGCGTCAAGATCTATACTTTGAAATACTGTCCCCTTATTATCATTAATCCTCATAAAAAACAGAATCCTTACATAATAATCAATTTAGCCGTTAAGGCGCCGGCTTCTTTTATAGCCTGAAATATTGAAATTATATCCCGTGGTTTCATGCCGAGCTCATTCAACGCCGAGGCAAGATCACTTACCGTAGTAGTAGGCTTTATTACCGCGGTTTTTGCTTCACTTTCCCGTACAATAGTTTCCGTTTGGTACTCCACTACTGTTTGCCCGGCGTTACTAAAAGGCGCAACAGGCTGGGAAATAATAGGTGTTCGCTTGATTTGAATCGTCATATTGCCATGTGAGATCATAACCTCACCGACACGCGCATTTCCTCCGGCTACAATGATCCCGGTTCGTTCATTTATGACTACACGGGCTTCCATGTCTGGTTGTACCATGAGAGTTTCGACTCCGGCAATAAAGAACACGGCCTCTTCTTGAGACTTTATTGAATTTGGGAATGTTATTTCGACGAGCCCCGCACTGACTGGACGAGCCGGGAGTTCACTTGGCACACCGTTATTTTTATCATGGAAGGAAGTATTAATGGCTTCGGCAATCCGATTAGCAGTAACAAAATCCGGTTCACTCAGCAGAAGTTGGACCGGTCTCCTGAAATCAAATTCCTGATTTGCCGTCATTTTTTGAAGCGAAGCGCCATTTGGAACTCTGCCCACAAGCGCGTGGTTTTTGCTCGTCTTTTCACCTTCGGTCGTCTCTATATTGTACCCCCCGGTTGAAACAGCCCCCTGAGCCTGCCCATAATAAGTTCCGTCAATACTTATTAACGGCGTTGCCAGGAGAATGCCGCCTTCCAGGCTCGTAGCGTCACCAAGCGAAGAAACAGTCACGTCAAATTGAGAGCCAACCCGCCCAAATGTCGGTGTCTTTGCTGTAACCATTACCGCCGCAACGTTACGGGTGCGAAGTTTTTCCTGGGGCACGGTAATTCCAAATCTATCAAGCATATTACTTATACTCTGGATAGTGAAAACAGGGCCTCTGTTGTTCGTAGCCCGATCCCCGGTTCCATTCAATCCGGTGACCAATCCATACCCAACAAGCGATTCCTGTAAGGCATTTCCCACAGTCACAACATCCTTTATCCGTACTTCGACGGCAAAAAGAGATGTTCCTGACAGCAGCATGGTGAGAAATATCATTTTATATTTAAATCTATTCAAGATACCGCTCCATAGACTGACAATACTATTAATCCAACACCCACTAACCAGGTTGTCCATTTTTGAAAGCTGCCCGGTTTGGCGATTTTATTAGAGATACCACTCTTTTTATAGCTGATTTTTGCATCGGCAATATTATAGGAATAGACCGTATTGTCGGCGTTTATATCTCTAAGTCTTATTAGCCCTTCGACTTTCATTATATTTGTTTCGCCATTCACATCCAGAAAGCGGCTGCCTTTGATTTTCAACACACCATCATTATTTTCCACAATTGTTGCGGATATTTTCCCTGTTAATTTATTTTGTTGCCGGGCGTCTGCGGAACCCTTATGAGATTGGGACAATGCGCTTTTTGCTCCAAAAACAGGTAAAAAATTAGTCAGATTACCATCGACAGATCCCTGTGCTCCCACATCGGATTGAGATGAGTTGTTTATCTTTGACTCATTGGAGGCATTGGCATTCTCAACAATAAGGACTGTAATAATATCACCAACCTTATGAGCCTTTATATCCGAATACATGGAATGATTTTCACTGTAAAAAGATTGTCCAAATAAAATATTAGATATGAACACAATTGTACTTATTAATAAAAATATCCGTCTCATTTCCACTCACTTTATTTGAATTATTACCAATTCCGGGGATTGTACCGTCCCGTAAACCAACTTCCTCGTTGTCTCACAATATACCTTCACTTTCTCCCCAATTAAGCCATCCTCTTTTACTTCGCCTTTATCTGTAACTACTAAATCTCCGGAAACCAGTTTTACGTTTACTTTATCTCCTTTAAAAACATCCGGAGGTTCTCTTAGGATTGATTGCTTTAAGGGTTCACCTTCTTTAACGACCTGTTTAGTTATCAAGCCAACAGCCGAATCCGGTTCCCTGATAAGATTCCGGTAATCCCGTGATATCGTAATACGTTTTATTGAGATTTTATTTTGTTCAATTTTTTCACCACGCTTCATTTTTTTCGCCGCGACGACAACATCAATCCAAATTGAAAGATCAACCGTAACCGGAACTTGCTTTATCAGACTTTGATTATCATACACCTTCAGCCAAATGGTTTGATATCCTAAGCGGGGTAATGTTTGTTTGGATTCAACCAAATAACGGTAGTTCTCACCTTCCGGCAAAGCCTCTTTTGGTAAATGAATATATTTTAACCGGATTTCGGATTTCGAGAGATGAAAAATATCTGCAAAATACGCCGTGACCGCATCTTCAATTAATTTTGAAGATTCGGCTCCAATACAGAAAACCGGCAATAATAGAGTAAGCATCATTAAACAGATTAATAATCTTCTAAACACTGAAAACCTATCTCTTCAGGTTATTTGTCATAGCAAGTATTTCATCAGCCGTCTTTACCGCCTTGGAATTGATTTCATATGCTCTTTGAGATACAATCAGACCGATCATTTCCTGAACCACATCTACATTAGATTTTTCAAGATAACCCTGAACAATACTGCCAAAGCCCTCTTCTGCCGGCAGTCCATAAGCCGGTTCACCGGAAGCATCGGTCCGTTCATATAAATTACCGCCTATCGCTCTCAAACCGGCGGGATTCATAAAGTTGACTAATTCCAGTTGACCAATCTCTTCAGCATCAGGCTGACCCTGAATGATAACAGAAACCATTCCTTCCTGATTGATATTAATGCCAGATACTCCTTCAGGAAAAGTTATATCCGGATAAATTGGTAAACCGGAGGCGGTAACTAAATTACCTTTTGAGTTTACCTGAAACGACCCGTCCCGAGTATAGGCATAGCTTCCGTCTGCCCTTGAAATTTGCAAAAATCCTTTACCGCTGATAGCAATATCGAGAGGGTTCCCTGTTTCCTCAATAGCTCCCTGGGAAAAAGACCGGAATGTTGCCACGGGTTTGTTGCCCATACCTATTTGAATCTCAGTCGGTTTTTCATTTTCATTCCTATCACCGGCGCCATTCGACTGAATTGTTTCATATAGGAGATCCTGAAATCCAACATTACTCTTTTTGTATCCTGTAGTATTTACATTTGCCAGGTTATTAGCGATAGTATCAATATTTAACTGCTGAGCTGCCATACCGAGAGCAGCGGTTCTAAGTGATCGTAACATAATATTCTCCCTTTTTAGCCACTAAGGACACAAAGTTTCACTAAGTTTTTTTTAATCGCTTCCATTCAATAGCAGCCCCTATGACCTTATAAACCTCTTTAGCGTATAATAAATCTGTTTTCACTTTTTTCTAATCCTCTTAGGGCTTCTTTGTGATCTTCGTGGCAATATTCATTAGCGGTACTGACTAACTTCAGTTGCCGCCTTTTTTAAAGCATCGTCTATTGCTTTCATTGACTTCTGCGAACTTTCATATTGACGTTGAAGCTCAATCAAATTAATCAATTCATTAGCAGGATTTACATTGGATTCCTCAAGTTTGCCCTGAAATACCATCGGATTATCAACCACTCCACCAAGGGCGTTCCCTCCGTCCACAAGTAAATCTTTTCCCAGTTTATTTAACCCGGATAAGTTATCAAAATCCATAATCTTCAATGTATCGATCAATTCATTATCAATATATATTTCCCCCTTCGCACTTACTGTAATCTTACCAGATTTCTCACCGTCCAATGAAATATTTATCAAGCCCCCGTCACCGAGGACAGGATCACCGTCTGACGTCCTCAATATACCATCAGAACCGGTCATAAAATGCCCGTTTCGTGTATATGCTTCGCCTTTTTCTGTTTCAACTACGAAAAATCCACGCCCCGAAAGTGCAAAATCTAATGGGTTGCCGGTTGCAATCATTGCCCCCTGGGAAAAATCCGTTTCTACTTTCATTTGCGTAGTCTGTTCAAGAACATTAAAAAACATTTCATCTTTCTTAAACCCGGTAGTATTTACATTCGCCAGATTATTGGCGATCACCCTGCTCTTGTGAGTTTGCGCAACCATTTTATTTTTCAGACTAATTATACTTATTTCTATCGACATCTAAACTCCTGTTTCACGCATACAATTATGCAATAATATTGCCATTGCTTATCCTTTCTTTACTTTTATTTCAAAGCTTGCTTTTAAAACAGTTGCTATATCTCCATATGTTATTGTTATTTTAATATTTATAACAATCAATATGTATAACGATTAGGCAGGTTTAATTATGCTTAAACAAATATTGAAAAATTCAAAACGGAACATCTTATCTGTACTAGGAAGATTTTTCCCCAAAACACTGTTCTATAAATTCAAATACCTTAATCTTTTGTAACCTCTACTATTCATTCTAACCCGGACAAGCCAGAACCAAAAAGG
>DPVY01000045.1 GCA_003527965.1 Fidelibacterota bacterium | reverse complement strand
TTGAAATGCCGGTATCATACGCTTCTCTGGCGGCGGTATAGATATACGGAAGAAGTGCTTTCCGGAGCTGAAAGGCATCGCGCATGGCATAGAAATACTCCAGCGGATAAGCCCAGATTCGGCGCTCAATCCCTCCCTGATTGCCGGCTTTTGTACAATGCGTCCGCAAAATCGGACTGAATGCGCCGAATTGTATCCAGCGCGTATAGAGCTCCGGAGTACTTTCACCGGCCATATGTCCGCCAATGTCATGGCTCCAAAAACCAAATCCAACATTGGATGCCGTTGCGGTAAAATAGGGTTGATAATCAAGAGACTTCCAGTTTATGAAGGCATCACCTGAAAAACCGATCTGGTAACGGTGATTCCCCAGACCGCCATACCGGTGAAAAATCAGCGGGCGCTTTTCGTTACGCCTTTCCATATCACTAAAGAAAACATAATTCAGATAGAATGTTGGATTAACACCCGGAATGTTGGTTGTACTCCACTGTTGCCAATCCAGCCACCAGAAATCTACACCGTCAGCTTCCATAGGATGAAGTACGTTTGCCAAGAAATTCTCAGTAAAATCCTTGTTTACAATATCAAAAGGAATATATTTTTTTGAATTCGGGTCAATGCCCATCGCTCGCGCCATCTCCGTATATTTTTCTTCATGGGGCTGGATTCCAGATGCCGGATGAAGATTCAGGCAGACTTGCAATCCCTTTTCTTCCGTCCATTGTAGAAAAATTTTGGGATCGGGAAAATAGTTCCGGTTCCAGGTAAATCCCGTCCAGCCAATTCCCTCACCAGCCTGATCTTGTATCTTTTTCCCATCTTTATACCACTCCGGTTTGCTCGTGATATGCCAATCCATATCAACAACAAGAACATCCAGAGGAACATCGTGAATTTCAAATTCATCCACCAATTCACGCAATTCCCAATCGGTGTATTCCCAATAACGCGACCACCAGATTCCGAATGCAAACTTAGGCGGTAATGCTATTCTTCCGGCGACACTGGTAAAATCTTTCAACGCTGTTTTATAATCAGAACCGTAACAGAAAAAATAGAAATCCTGCCGGTCTTTATTCGGTCTGGCAACAACCCAGGGCCAATCTGAATCATCGAAAAGTGGCTTCTCAGAATCATCGATCAACACCCACCCGTCTCTGGACAATATTCCCGGCTCCAGAGTAATCGGCTTTTTTGTAGACCACCGCATAATTGTGCCGTCGAAACCGTCTAATGTCCTTGTTGTTCCGAACAGGTTGCTCGTATTTTCCATCCCCGGTTTCCATTGTTGCTTTGTTCCGTCACTATCAAATTCAATCCGGAGATTTTTATCGGTAAATCTTCCGCTATCGATTTTGTATTTTAGAGTGAACTTATCGGTTTTTATCTGTAGCCATCCACCTTTTGTCTCTTTTCTATACTCGGGGACCGGAAGATTCCTGTTAACAAAAACCAAAGACGCCCGGTCTTCAAAAGCAGCATCCTCAGTCCACTCCATTCTAATCAACCCGGGCGTCAAAACCGTAAATCTCACATTGCCTGCTTGTACAACCGCATCCTGCTTAGCAATAGGATTGTATTCTTGCGCATAGACAAAATTGGAAAATAAAAATGCAAACCCAAAAATGATGATATGTTTTATCCGATTCATTGAATGCCCCTTATGTATTGTTAATGCTGCTGTTAAATAAAATAATCATTTCGCCAATTTTATTCCTCTATCGCCCCGGCTGCCAATGGTACGTTATCTGTCGCCAGAATATCCGCCCCGTTTCTTAACAATTTTTTATAGACTCTTAAACCACGTTTTTCGGCCTTTTTATCAAGATTACCCATAGTTCCCAGAATTGTCCGGATACCGTTTTCATGCAACAAATCGTATACATCTTTGGAAGGTTCGTAGACCCCGACAAAAGTGACCAGACACCTTGGATCAACTCCGCTTTCCAATAAACGCAGGACACCTTCAACTCCTTTCGCCGATGCAGATATCATTATCCTGGGATTCAATCGGTGATAATCCACTGCCGCGGGTGTATCATAAGTAATTACAATGGTAAAATTCTCAGCCTGTTTTTCCAGGATAATTCTAACAATTTCTTCCGGGGTGACCGGTTTTTTTATATCCAGCTCGATAATTGCTTTACCATGCGCCCAATCCAGGGCTTCGGCTAAAGTAGGAATCTGATAGGGCGTAACATTGCCCTGATTATCTCTCAATTTTAATTTCTTGAGTTCCTTGAGCGTGTAGCTACCGACTTCACCCTCACCGGTCGTTGTACGATTTAAAGTCTTATCGTGCATTAATACTAGAACGGAGTCTTTCGATCTTGCCACATCGCACTCAATCAGACACGGTGCATAGGCGAGAGCATTTTCAAATGTTACAATACAATTTTCCGGGAATCCGCTCATGGGTCCGCCGCGATGAGCGCTGATTAGTGGCTGCCGATCAGGAGTCCACCTTAGATATTCTTGCAATTCCTCAAGAGTTTCAAAAGATACATAGTGCTTCTCTTGTGCCTGTGTCGGTGAAATAAACAATAAAATCGAGATAATAAGCAGAAGCGTCAATTTCATAAATGTTTTCATAATGTCCCCATGTATTTTGATATTCTTCATCTTTTTTATTGTCTCTTTGTTACGCTAAAAAAAGGAACCTGATTACAATTAGCGCGAATGTAAATATAATTTTTAAAATGATTTTTTAGCAGACTTACGGCTTCCAGCCGGATTTGCACGTATTTATATTTCCTGATATCGACCCGCGGCAACTTTACTAAGTCATCGAGGGAGGCTAAGGAGCGTTCCGGGATACAATCCGCTTGCCGTCCCTCTAATGCCGCTCGTATCCTTTCATATCCATTCAATAACGTGCTCTTTCAAACAAATTCAACTCGCTATCTGCTACGATCGTTTATTTCATACAACCCGGAACTTTTCTATTCCAATTCAAAACGAAGAACAACCAGGCCACCGCCGGGAATACCATCGGCAGGAACTTTAATTCTGTAATTAGATAATTCCTCAGCAGATAGATGGCGAACTGTTTGCTCAACCGACCAAAGTTCCGATACCTTGACAAATTTTGTGCCTGCCGGCAAATCCAGACATTCGGGTGTGATTTCCAGTTCAAGCTCGACTTCTTGTTCAGTCGGATTTCCAACGATGAGTAACGCTCGCTTCCCGTTACACAAAATATAGGGAACCGGCAATTTCTGATTTGATACCATGGGAACGGGATTCATCTTGATATCAATATTATCCGGCTCGACAGCATGAATCAGATCCTGATGCTCTTTGCGGATAGCCAGCATGCGTTTTACATCTTCAAGCATAGCGCTATTCCGCTTCTCTTTTAGCTGATCCCATTGCAGCCATGATCCATACATCCAGACACCTGTCCCGGCTTCACCTTTGCCGTAAAGATCGGGTGTCAATCCGGGTAAAGGTCTAAAGTCAGCATCAAACTCCTCTCCGCTCATAAAAATAGGAATAGCCGGCGCAAACAGAGAACCATACCCAAAGACAAAGCGGCTGCCTTGTACTGTATATGGATTTTGATCCGTTGGAAACCCATCCCATCCACAATCATGACAGCTTGGGGAGATAACTCGTAATTTTGGTCCGGGTAATGGATTCCCACCGCTGATTTTTAGTCCTTTAGCGTTCGAAGAGACCGCCAGCTGCCAGCCGCTTCCGTTTGATTGCCATCTCCAACTGCGTTCCGGACAACTAAGTCTTATATTTTTAATAGCCCGGTTTGTATCCACACCTTCAATTTGCCAGTCCCAATCCGGCATATTGTCTTGTTCACGTTCCCAAAATCCAATCACATCCTCGCCCAAACCCAAAAAAAAGACATGTAACGATCTACCATGTTCAGTATTGGTCAAACGAGTTCCATCCTCGTATATTACTTCACAATTGAAAGGAACATCATTTTCTCCAAATGCTTGATGAAAGAGGTCTTTAACAGAAGTAAGGTTCGTCAGCACGGCATGGTTGTCTATTCGTCCCTGTCTTTGATTAAAAAGCATTATATCTCTCTGACAAGCATCACTGATATTTTCTATGCCACTCTCACCCAGTATAAATATTGGCTTACCGGCTGCCGCGCAGCGACGTTTTATTTCAAGCCAGAGATCAGGTCTGTGAAGACCACAATCGCAGCGGAACCCATCGACGTCCCACACCAAGACTGCCTTAGTCCACATTTCAACCCACCATTCTTCAAGATCAGGATGTTCTCCTTCCCAGTCATAATCCGTCATACCCCAGGAACCATCTTTAAACCATTCCGGATGCTGGTCAATCAGCGGACTGTAATTCATGAATCCGTGTTCAATAGTATCGAGAAAAATGCGGATACCGCGACGGTGCGCCTCAGCAATCATATCCTTGAAATCCTGTTCCGTACCCAGAGACGGATCGAGTTTATCAGGCTCAATACAGGCATATTGGGTCCAGATTCCATAGAAGTGTTTAGAATCAGATAGGGAATGTCCCGTAAGCCAAATCGCATTTACGCCCAACTCCTCAAGATATTCCATTTTCTCCATAAGCGAGTGAAACGTACCGCTCTCGGCGCCATTCGGTGAAGTAAATCCCTTGATCGCCACTTCGTATATGACCAGGTCCCGGGCCCAATCGGGTCTAAGTGATATAGATGGCTCACAAGCAATCAAAAACATCAGGAGGAGTATGCACATTGAATATGTTGGACACCGGAAAGGTTCAATAATTTTCCAACTATTCTTCGACATTTCTTCCCACCTTCAATCTGTCATTTGTTTACATAAATATATAATTAATTGAAAAATAAACAAATTGCTGATTAAAAACTCATTATAAATCACATCGTTTATTAATAAAACATATCTGCAAACAGCTTAATTTGGTTATTGACAGAAGAAAAGACAAATCAAAAGTGATTGCTCCATTTTTTGGAAGGCGTATAAATTTTATCATCCGATCGTTAGGAGCGCGTAGTTTGATATATCGGGAAAAAGTCAGAGGTAGATTTTTCAGCCCTGATTATCAATCACATCTACTGGTTCTCTACTCTAAATTATTATTCACACTGAATAGGAAATACAAAAAAGAAATATCAATCAAAAAGCCAAATATTAAACTTTCGAATTTTTCTTTACTTGTTTTTAAAAAAACGTCATACTATATTTTGCAAGGCAAGAGATTCTTTTACACCACATGATCAAGCGACCAAAGTGGACAGTCAGGAGTCTTTAACGAGGGTAATAAATACAAAACAAACCAAAAACTGGAGGAAAGATGAGAAGTAAACTCGCTATTCTTACGTTGGTTCTTTTTCTGGTTCCCGCACTTGTTTTTGCACAAAGCGGTGATATTCAGGGAAGAGTTACCGACAAAGTAACCGGAGAAGGAATTGCCGGTGCAAATGTTATGATCGAGGGCACAACATTAGGCGCCGCGACAGATGTTGATGGGAATTTTGTGATTGACGACGTTCCGGCAGGCAATATCCGGATTATTGTCTCAGTTATCGGATATGCAAAAGTTGACCGGACCGTAACTGTTGCAAGTGAACGCACTGTAAAAGTTAATTTCCAATTGGAAAGAGAAGCACTCGAATTAGGTGCATTGGAAGTTTTGGCATCACGCGCAACGCGCACCACTCCTGTTGCCTATACTAATGTTGAGAAAATTGATATTGAAATTAACCTGGGTTCACGGGATATGCCGATGGTTTTAAACACAACTCCGAGTGTATATGCCACTGAACAGGGCGGCGGAGCCGGCGACGCCCGTGTCAACGTGCGTGGTTTTAACCAGAGAAACGTTGCGGTAATGATCAACGGTGTTCCGGTAAATGATATGGAAAACGGCTGGGTCTACTGGTCAAACTGGGACGGCGTAGCTGATGCTACTTCCTCTATCCAGTTGCAGCGCGGTCTATCTGCCGTAAACCTGGCAGCCCCTTCTATCGGTGGTACAATGAACATCCTGACTGATCCTGCCGCACTAAAAGCCGGTGGTCGCTTCAAACAGGAATTCGGCAGCGGTGGCTTCCTTAAAAGTACACTAAGCTATGCTTCCGGTCTAATTAATGACAAGTTTGCGGTCAGCGGAACTGTTGTCCGCAAAACCGGCGAAGGCGTCATTGATAAAGCCTGGACAGACGCCTGGGCTTATTATCTCGGTCTCAGCTATCAGGCTAATAAAAACAACCGCTTTGAATTGTTTGCGCTTGGCGCCCCACAGCGTCATGGTCAAATGCGCTATGCCCAGAACATAGCTGCCTACGATCATAAGTATGCAGAAGATGTTTTCAGTGATGAAGTATTGGCAATTGATGATGATGCCAATGGAACACCCGACGTATTTGATACATTTTCTGAAGCTGGTAGAACCTACAACGAAAACTGGAATACCGTCTCAAAAGACTACAAAAGCAAACAGTACTTTTATATGTACGGCGATAGAAATGTTGATCGTCATGATCCGAATTTTCTGAATGAGAGCGAAAACTATTTCCACAAACCGCAGGTTAACCTGAACTGGTATCTGACATTAACTGAAAAAATGCGTCTTTCGACGGTTGCCTATTTTTCAGGCGGTTCCGGAGGCGGTACTGGTACTTATGGCGATATGATGTGGGATTATTCAGGTCCATCTCGTGCTGTTGACTGGGATGCTACAATAGCGATGAATCAAAGTAATGAGACCAGAAAACATGCTCCCAAACCGGTTGGCGAATCTGCTGGATATCTGCGCAATAGTTACAATCGTCAATGGACAATCGGAGCCATTTCAAAATTGAATTATGATGTCAGTGAAAAAATGAAAGTTCAGTTGGGTATCGATTTGCGTACTGCTGAGATTAATCACGGTCGTGAAGTTCGTGACCTCTTAGGGGGCGATTATGCGGTTAATGGAAAACTCGATTACTATGCCGGAACTTACTCTAAATTTTTCAATGAGTTTGATCATGTTTATACTGACGGTTCACTGGATTATGACGCAACATATGCAAATGCAAAAGATAAGAAATTGGGTGGTTTTATTGATTACAATAATACAAACACCATTGATTGGTTAGGTTTCTTCGGTCAGGCAGAGTACAAAACAAATCTGTACTCCGTCTATGGAATGGGTGGCTATTCCATGATTAAATATGGATTAGTAGATCATTTCAAAAAAGCGGTAAACCATCCTGCTGAATATGTGACCGCAACCGACGATGGTGAATTGGAAATCATTGCCGATTGGATTTCAGCTATTCAGTTTAAAACAGGTGGTTTGTACAAAGTCACTGATAACATGGAAGCCTTTGCTAATTTCGGTTATGTCGAGAAAGTGCCAATTTTGGATAATATCATCGATGACGTTGAAATTGCCCTGGCACCGGATCCGACAAATGAAAAATTTATCAGTACCGAACTCGGTCTGAATTTCCGTGCCCTTGCCGGTAAATTTGCCACTAAAATGAATCTCTATGATACCAGGTGGCTTGACCGTAACCTGGTTAGAGCCGTCACCACCGGTCAGGGTTCCAGTGGAGACACCGATCTCATTTTCTTAACGGGTTTGAATCAGCATCATCAGGGGTTTGAATTAGAAGTTGCCTATCAGCCGATGCGTCTGTTCCGCCTTGACGGCGCCTTTTCCTACGGAAACTGGAAATATACTGACGACGCAACCGGAACCTATAAGGATATAGAGAACGATACAACTTATCAGTACTCCTATGCCGTGAAAGACCTGATGGTTGGTGATATGCCGCAAACCATTTATTCTATCACAGGTTCTCTCTTACCGATCAAAGGTCTGGTAATAGCAGCGACATTAAATTATTATGATCGTTTCTATGCAAACTGGGATCCGGCGAGCAGAGAAATCGGCGCCGGTGGAACTGCTGATCGTGATCAGAACTGGCAAGTTCCAGCTTACGGAAAAGTTGATCTCCATGCGAAATATGATATTCCGGTAAATTTTGGAAACGTTGGTTTCCAGGCATATCTGCATGTATTTAATGCACTGGATGCAATTTATGTCCAGGACGCTGTTGATAACAGTCAATATAATGCTTTTACCGCTGACGGCAAAAATCATGCTGCCGACGATGCCGAAGTCTATATTGGAATGCCGCGTCGCATCAATTTTGGACTGAATATTAATTTCTGATAATATTCGAAACAGATCACTTAAAAGGGGACTGGATTTTCCAGCCCCCTTTTTTTTGGAGAAAATATGTCATAGATTTTTGTCATGAAAAAAATAAGTCTTATCCATATTTTATCTCTCATAATCATTCCTTTTACACAACTTTCATCCACCGGAAAAGTGTATTTAGTCGTTGGTTCCGATACGGCTATCTGGGACGGATTGTCTATCAGTCAGTATGATAATCGTTATTTTAAGGGCCATCTTTATGCCGATCCTTCAGGAAACGCCTACACGGTCATGGATACCTCCTTCCGTCTCCGATTAAAAGATAGTTATGGCACGCCGATGAAAATGACCTGGTGGATGATGGCCGGCAATGTCTTTCATCTTTCCCGGAATTGTAATATCCCAATTCGGAACAATATTACCCTTTACCTGATGAAAAAATACCACATGGACGCCATCAATGCTTATGATGATCAACTGACTCTCCATTACCATAATTATTATTGGTCCGATACAAACGGTGATAATATTTTTCATTACAATC
>DPVY01000092.1:2870-11820 GCA_003527965.1 Fidelibacterota bacterium | reverse complement strand
TTCAATCTGAGCCTCAACGCCGTGAACAGTTATGGGAAATCGGAAATTATATGCGGCAGAAATATCAGGAGATGGGATTTAATACCTCCACCAGCGAAACACCGATTATTCCAATTGTGATCGGGAATAATATGAAAACCTTTATGTTCTGGAAAATGTTATTTGAAGAGGGCGTTTATGCCAATGCCATTATATCCCCGGCTGTTCCCAGCAATTGCGCCTGCTTACGAACCAGCTATATTGCTACCCATACCCGTGAACAGTTGGATTTTGTTCTTGAAAAATTTCAGAAAATCGGTAAAAAACTAAAAGTGATTTAGCTTGCCGCCATAAAAAAGAAATAATTTGAGAACTTATCAAAATAATCCGCGATTTCTACTGGCTTTAGCGCCGGTGATTTTGACAATGCAGATTTTATTTTACGGTTGCGCCGCCCAGGGTCCGCCCGGCGGTGGGCCTGAGGATAAAACCGGACCGGAATTGCTGTCGGTATTTCCGGAAAATGGCGCGACAAAGGTTAATACTGCAACGGAAATTGTCCTGTTATTTTCGGAAGCGATTGAGCCCCGTTCAGCGGAAAACAACCTGGCTATTACTCCTGCGCAAAAAAAACCGCCTAAAATCAAAGTAAATCGTAAGAAGGTAACAATTAGTTTTTACGATCTCCTCGAAGAGAACACTACGTATATTATTGGTTTTGGAAGAAATATCAAGGACTATCGAAAAAATTCAACCCCCGATAATATCACTACGGCTTTTGCCACCGGAGATTCACTTGATCAGGGACAAATTAGCGGACAGGTTTTCAAAATTCCCAAAAATAGTTATACGACTGTATGGGCCTTCAAAAAAACAGAAACCTTCCCCGATTCAATTTTAGGGGCTCGGCCTGATTATGTAACCTCTGTCGGTGCCGATGGAAAATACCGGTTTGCCAATCTTGCCGTCGGTGAGTACCGTCTCCTGGCGATAGCGTCTCAGACTCCCCGGTTTTCGGTGATTACCGCTGAAAATCCAATCGCCCTTCCGGCAGTCGATCCTGTTATCATCAAGCGTCGCGATACTGTTATTAATAACATCAATTTCCGGCTTGGAAAACTATATATTAACCGTTTTCGGATTCAGTCGGGCACGGTAAATGAAAACAGGCTGGAGCTGAGCTTTTCCCGTGCCCTGGATACTCAAAAAAGCAAGAGCGCTAAGATAAAAATTATCGGTATGGATCAATCACCGGTGCAGTCTTTCTGGATAAACGATGCCGACTCCCGTTTTGCCAATATTATCTTTAGTGGATTGACAACCGACCGGGAATATACGCTTGTAGCGGATGGCATTGTTGACGATTTCGGTGAAGATCTGCGTGATCCTGATAATGCCATGACATTTACCTATATCGAAAAAGCCGATACGATTAAACCGAAATTGGATACCACTGTTCCGGCAAAAGATGGGCGAGATATTGATACAAGCCCCGAAATCAGGTTGAATTTTACCGAATCTGTTATTATTAAGGATCCCTTAACATCGATTCAGATCAACGGGCCGGACAGTCTGCCAATTCCCTTCCGGTATAATTGGCTGGATGGTAATTCGCTGCTATTGACGCCGGAAAATACTCTGGAATCTAAATCCGAATATATGCTGATTGCAAATACCGCGGGATGGGCTGATTTTGCGGGGAATATTTTTCATGATTCCTTATTGACATTATCCTTTACAACTCTTGACATTAATAGCTTTGGCTCTATTACGGGAAAAGTTCAGACAATGGATTTGGGAATGTCTCAAAATATAACGATTGGGTATCAGTCCGGGCCGGAAGGTCTTGTCCGCACGGTACGACCACTGGAATCGGGGCAATATGAGATCGTTAATCTTCTGCCCGGGAAATACCGTTTTTCCATCTGGGAAGACCGCAATGGCAACGGTTGCTGGGATCCGGGGCGGTTAATGCCCTTTCAGGCGGCTGAGCCTTTTCGGTCGTATTCCGACGAGATCAATGTGAGAGCGCGCTGGGAAACGGCGGAAGTGAACTGGAATTATTAATGATGAACGTAAAATTCTGGAAAATCGAAGCTGCGGGAAATGATTTTGTGATAATCGATCACCGCAAACCGCTGTTTACCGAAAAATTGGCGGACATCGCAATCCGCCTGGCTGACCGGCGTCTCGGAATTGGTGGCGACGGGGTTATTTTTATTGAAGAGAGAGAAGATATTGATTTTTTCATGGGCTATTATAACGCCGACGGCAGCGGACCGGTAATGTGCGGAAACGGCAGCCGGGCAGCTCTGTATTTTGTTTTTGAAAGCGGAATTTGCCGGAAAGAGCGCCTGCGTTTTCTGGCGTCCGATGGCATTCACAGGGGATTGATTCAAGATGGCGGCATCTCTTTAACAATCAGGCAACCCGGAAAGATTGAAGAGATTCAATTAGAGTCCGAAACCGCCTATCTCGTGGATACGGGAGTGCCCCACCTGGTTCGATTCGGGGATAAAATTGAATCCTTGAATATCTATAACGAATCGCCTTACCTGCGTAAGAAATACGATGCAAATATTAATTATATTGAACAAACCCGTGCCAGCCGCTGGAAAATCCGGACCTATGAACGAGGGGTCGAAGATGAAACCCTGGGCTGTGGTACCGGAGCGACAGCCTCGGCGATCACCATCAATAAAGTGCGGCATGATTCTTTTCCCATTACAATGAGCGCCAGAGGCGGCGATTTGACTATTGACTTTCGTGATGAATTATTGTGGCTGAGCGGTCCGACACGGAAGGTTTTTGAAGGTGTTGTTTCAATTTAAAAGTAAAAATGAGGTGTTAGGATGTATGCTGTAATTATGGCCGGCGGAGTCGGAAAACGTTTCTGGCCCAGAAGTCGCAAGGAACGCCCGAAACAGTTGCTGGATATTATCTCCGATCAGTCTATGTTAAGACTCACCTATGAACGCTTAAAAAATGTAACTGACGAAAAGAAGATATATATTGTGGCGGGACAAAGTCTGTATGAACCGATTTTGCGGGAATTACCGGAATTACCGATTAAAAATTTAATTATTGAACCAAGTGGAAAAAATACGGCTCCCTGTATCGGTTTGGCGGCAACGGCAATCATTCAAAAAGACCCAAGCGCCGTTATGGGCGTTTTTCCCGCAGATCATTTAATTCTCGACACGAAATCTTTTAAGAAATCCGTTAAAATGGGCGTTCAGTTTGCAAGAGATCATGTGGCTTTAGTGACTTTCGGGATTACGCCGAACCGACCGGCGACCGGTTACGGATATATTCAATACAGTAAAAAAGATGCGGTCTGTAAAGATGGAATATTTAAGGTCAAGACCTTTGCCGAAAAACCCAATATAGCAACGGCAAAACGTTTTCTGGAAAGCGGTGAGTTCCTATGGAATAGCGGGATGTTTATCTGGAAAGTGGACAACATTCTAAACTCGATTAAGCTATTTTTACCTGAATTGCATGAAAGTCTTAAGGTAATTGCCGATGCTATGGACACACCCGAATATCCCAATGTTTTGAAGAAGCAATGGGCCACAATTCACAGTGAATCCGTTGATTACGGCGTCATGGAGAAAGCCAAAAACGTCTATGTTGTCAAGAGTACTTTTGACTGGAGCGACGTAGGTAGCTGGGATGCTGTTTATGAAATTAAGGAAAAGGACCGAAACGGTAACGTCATTATCGGTGATGTCGTTACGATGAACACGGAAAATTCCTATATCTATTCCCGGAAAAACTTAATATCTACGATTGGCGTGAAGGACCTGATCATTATTCAGTCTAAAAATTCGACATTGATTGTAAATCGCAATGACTCGGAACGGGTGAAAGACCTGGTGGATTTGTTAGAACGGGAAAAGCATTACGAACATATTTAGAAAAATGATACTTACTAAATATTCAAAGAATAAGCTGCGGAGTTTAAAGGTCGGATTGGAAGATCTTTTTGAAAAACTCGGCTATACCGTGGTATATGGCAAGGGCAGTTTCAAAGACGGCGCCTGCCTGGTCGAACATGATAAAAAAGTCGTGATTAACCAGTACACTCCTTTGGACATGCAGGTGGATTTCATGATTGACCTGCTTGCCCGGATGGATTTATCCAACGTATTTGTCATGCCGGAAATCCGGGAAATGATCGATGATAAACGGACTTTGTTTGATTAATTACCGCGGAAAAACAGAATCTAAAAAGGGCGGTTATCTGCCCTTTTTTCGTTATTTTGGCGTCAAGGTCAACACCTGAGCATCATTTTGCATCAACGCAAAACGATCTCCCGAATAAAACGTAATCCGCCTAAAATGGAACGGCACAGCCCGGGAAATAGCCGATGTCTTTTTAATTTCCCGACGGGATAGATGAATTATTGGTTGCGGATTTAAATGTATTAAAAAGGCGACCTGATCCAATCCAGATTGCTCTGAAATGTTACTGCGGGTCCATTCCGAGATATTGGACGAGAAGGTCGTTGAAAGATAATCCAGAGTCTCACGATAGGCTTTTAATATAATTGTCTTGCGGTGTTCGACGATGTCGCTTGTGCGAATATCATCGAACCAGGAAGATTCCTCCCCGTGTAGCAGGCATAACATATTTACAAAGGATTCGTCGGTAAGCCGGTCAAATTGAGCAAATAATCCGGGGTCGGCGAGCTCCATTTCATCCTGATAAACCAGACGCCGCAGCTGCAATATGAACGTGCTAAAAATAGTTGCAGCTATGGATTCCGGGGAAATTCTGCAATTCCAGGTCTTCAGAATATCATAGGCTTTCTGCTGTTGATAAGTACTTAAATCCGGCTCGGTTACAATTTCGAAAAACAGGGGCAAAATCAATTCAGCCTGCCGGTTTACAGGGTTTTCATGGTAAGAAATAAGATCATTATATGACAATAAAGTATCTTGACCAAAAACGTCATGTTGGGACCGATCTGTTTGAAATTGACTGCCCGGGTAGATGTGTTGATGACGAATCTTTCCGCTTTGGGGATTATAATTACGGAAAAGGTGAAGGACGGGCGACACAAATCCCGGTTCGTGAATCCTGGAAAGCGTTGATAATCGTTCTGCAAGGGGCTCTATCACCAAATCGGCAATATATTGAGCTGTTCCGATATTATCAGCGGTATCAATATAATCGACTTCGATAGTGGGAATTACATGCTGTCCGACAGCCTCTTTAAACATATTCCATGATGAACAATGGTTAAGTAAATACAGCCCTTTTAAATCATCGGAAAATTCCAACCCCTTCCATTTCAGGGAAATACAATATCCGGGACTGTTTTTATCACTGGAGCTATGCCCGATAACGGGCCCCAAAAGGGTCGCCCGAATCAGGATCGTAGAGTCATCCGCTCCGCGTATAAACAGATCATCTTTTTTTGTTTCAAAGGGCTGCCATTGGTTTTTATATTGATAGATTGAATTGTCTTCAGATACAGGCAACAGGATAAATTCCATATTATCAACCGGGCGAATTGTTACATTCCAGGCGATCGAAGAGTTGTGTCTGAACAGGAAGAAGGGTATGCCCGGGATGACCATTCCGGCAACATTCAAATCGGGGCTAACCAGTTCCTGGATTTCGTGATAGTTGCTTAAAAAAGCCGGTAGCCGACCGCCCAGGACAGAACCGGGGTCGGTAAAATGTTTGGATGAAACTACCCAACTATCCTCCAGGTTTTCAGGTGTAATTTCGAGAAAATCGAGTAGTTGGGTGCTCCGCCGGGTATAGTCATTTAAGATTTTGAAAAACCGGGTGTTGTACTTTGGGAAACTGTCCGGTGGCCAGTTATGGATTGCCGGAAATCCGTTCATGACTTTTGCATTGCCGTAAACTTCTAATAGTTTATAGAATACCACTTTTTGCAGCGCCTGGTCGGAGAAAAGCCAAGCCAGCATACGATAAACAGCAAGGCAATCTGCCGGTTTCCAAGGAGCTGGAGAATAGCGCCTCCATTTGAATTCCCGCGGTAACCGGAAACGGTGCTGATCTATATAAATATTTATTCCGTCACAATAGGCCTGGAGCACCCCGGTTACTTCGGGATCAAGCCATTTAGAGAAACGTTCCGCATTTGCAGCGAATCCCATGGTATGGGAAAAAATATCCATCTCCAGGGTTGATTCTCCATAGGCTGCCGATAATGTTCCGGTCGCAGCCCGGAGATAATTATCCATTTGGAGCAAATGTCTGGAGGCGTGAACATAGCCCATGGCTTTGTAAAGATCCTGATTGTTCTCTGCATAAAAGTGGCAATATCCCATGCTGTCAGTTAAAACTTCAACATCTGTGTGTAATGATGGTAGCTCAAGAGCACCTTCTGCCGGCAGGTCAGTCTCCTGAAAATAGAGATAGATTACCCCGAAAACAGTAAGCAGGATAAATCCGAATATTAAAAATATTTTCCGTGTACGATTATTCATCGATTAATTGCCGTCGATTTTTCTTACCAGGTCAACAGTAAAATTCACAGCCTGCTGAATGGTCTTGTAATCAATATTATCAATGGTATCGCTATACCAATGCCAGTTCGGTATGAGCCCCTGATCGTCGAGTGCGATCAGAGTTGTGCAGGGATATCCGTGCTGGGCAAAGACGAGGGCGTCAAAATAGGCGCGCCGGTATTCCAGCGGGCGAATATCGGCATATTCCGGCAGTTTAGTAAGAGAATTACATATATTTAAAAGAGACTCGTCGTACTTATAGTATAATAACATCCCTTCGCCGGTGACGTAATGAAGATTGCCATTGCCAATATTGTCCAGATTGATTAGAAAGCTGTTCTCCGGTGACAGGTCTGCGTAATGCTGATCGATAAAGGCTTTAGCGCCCTGAATGCCGTTCTCTTCACAACCGGTGAAGACGATCCAAATATTACTGTTTTGCAAAGGAGACTGTTGCAGGCGTTCGGTGATCTCAAAAGTTGCCGCCACGCCGGAGCCGTTATCATTTATTCCGGGGACAAAGCGATGGATTACCTCCCTGTGGACATGAATAATTACATTAAAAAGATGGAAAAGTACCAGAATTCCACAGGCAATTTTAAACCAGACCGCAGCGCCCCAATAATCGCCCAGATAAGCCCAAATGATAGTAAATCCGGCAATAAAGGTATTTAATAAAAATGTCACCCGGAAATTTTTCACCATTTTCGGAGCAAAAACAGCCGACGCCCGGGCGCTGTCGTAGTGTGCCATCAGAATGATATGTTTATCGGATTTTTCCTGCGAGGGAATCCTGGCAACAACATTCCGGGATCGTTTTTTTGGGATAAAGGGTGTAAAAATCGTAGAGTGCCCCATAAAATGCCGGGCATAAGACCAGAATCCAAGCAGGACGATTGCGGTTCCCAGCTTAGAAAGCCAGGGGCTTAAAACAATACCCGCGACCATGGTGAGAGAAATTAAAATAACTTCCCATGAATAGGTAGATGTTGCTTTAAATACTTCAATTTCGGCGGGAATATTTTCCGCTTTGAGAGATTTCTTGAGGAAATCTGCAGCAAGAGTCTCTTCTGCCGTAGTTGTGCCCCGGTGGGGAAGTTCGGCAAATTTGTTTAATATCTTTAATGCTTGCATAATATTATAAATATAATGGTTTTTCTATGGAGCAACAAGAGAACAAAAAAAGTTTTTGCTTTTAATTAGAATATCCTAAATTACACCGCTTTTTAGCAGTGGCTCGGTAGCTCAGTCGGTAGAGCAGGGGACTGAAAATCCCTGTGTCGGCAGTTCGATTCTGTCCCGAGCCACAACTTATTTCCCGTCGTAAAAGTTCTAATTTCCTTGTTTTTATAGACTTATCTGAGGTGGCTAAATCGGCACTGAATTGGTCTGGTTTGGTATTATTTGTGCGTATCATTTGCGTATCAGAATTTATTATGTTTCCAAGAATGTTAGACATGTCCATATGATCCTTTTTTAATAGGTCAACATAATGCTTTTCTGTTACTGTTACAGAACTGTGCCCCAGGAATTTAGAAACACGGTAAATATCAACCCCGGCTTGTGTAATATCTTCCAAACGCTTCCCACGAAATTCTTCGATATACCTACGCCGGATATCCTGAGACATGGTCATAAATGCCGGCAGAACGAATTTCCACATCCATTTCATACAAAGGTTTTAAGGGACTGATGGTTTGCTTCGCCTGCCCTTTGACACGTCTCCCGGTATGATGATATTTTCGTGCATTCATCTCTTTGTCACGACGCAAGGCTTCATAAAAACGTTTATCCTGCACCAAATGCCCTTTTCCGTCCGGAACGATATAAGTCACAATAAATTGGTCATTATCAAACACTCTTATGGTTTTGTCTTTTACCCGTAAAACTAAAAGGGCGTTCTACTTTGCCTTTAACCCAAGCCACATAAGCGGGAGCAACCTGCAGGCTAAATCCATAATGCAAAGCAAAAACGGTCAGAGTAGTATTGAATTTGTGTTTGCCGGCGATCTTACCGAGCTATTCATCGCTCCGACTATCCTTGTCGTTTTAATGAAAGCATGTCCAAAATTTCCTCCAGTGTCTTCATTAGCGCCTCTTGTTATTAATACCAACTTACTCGACTTCCAACTGTCTACCGTAAGTTTACGACACGTAGAGAACAAGGTTACTATCATTAGAGGCGCTTCGTTCATCCTTTTCTAATCAATTCTTATTTGAAATTCTGGTACGCTTTTAAACGACCATAATTGGTACATTTTAATACGACCATTTACAGTTGAGTAGTGCCATATCAAGTTTTTATTGTTTTCGCAACATTTTTCCAACTTTAATCGGCCATATGCTCAACTTGATGATATTGTTTTGAAGAAAATTGTTCTGCATTCGCTGGCTACGTCCGCTTAACTTAATAGCAGCCGCCATTTTCAATAGTGACAATGACACCTGAGATGACTATATTAGTTCAGGTTCTAATATT
>DPVY01000092.1:947-2504 GCA_003527965.1 Fidelibacterota bacterium | reverse complement strand
AAAAGGAAACTCCATGAATGCTTGGGAACTTGCCCTGGATTTCAAAGATGTTGTGCTGGATTTTGCGTTTATCGGCGGATTTTTAATCATTGGTACGATTTTGAGACGTTATACGCCGTTTTTCCAGAAATTCCTGATTCCCAATAACATTATCGCCGGTTTTATGGGATTGATTCTGGGACCGGAAATTCTCGGTTTAACCAACCTGAGTGGCGACCGCCTGGGTATGTATGTGTATCATTTACTCGCAATTACATTTGTGGCGGTTGGTCTGCGCCAGGAAAAGACCCACTGGGGCAAAGGTCCCCTGAGCAAAGCCCTGGCTAATCTTTCCGGAATTATCATTCAGGGGATAATCGGACTGGCGGTAACTTTTGTATTTATCTATACCGTCAAACCGGATCTGTTTCCGGCAATCGGATTGCTGTTACCGCTTGGTTTTGGTAACGGTCCCGGTCTGGCTTATGCTCTTGGGCATAACTGGGAACGTTTTGGGTTTGTGGGCGGCGGCGATGTTGGCTTGACCTTTGCCGCTATCGGATATTTATTTGCTTATTTTGTAGGTATAATGCTGATATACCGCGGCATTAAAAACAGGGAGACTCGTTTGGTAAAAGGGTTGGGGGGGATTACCAATGATATGCGCACCGGTGTAATTAAAGATTCCAAACCTCGGGTGGCTGGTTTTTTAACCCTTTCCCAGGAAGCTATAGAGCCCCTGGCATTTCAGATCGCCACTATTGGGTTGGTTTACCTGTTTACCTATTGGATTGTCTATAATCTTACGGGCTTTATGGAAAACGCCGGGCTGGGCGGTTTCGTTCCGACAGTCTGGTCTTTTCACTTTTTAGTTGCACTGTTGGTGGCGCTTTTTACCCGGAAATTACTTGATTTGACTAAGAAAAGTTATCTGATCGACAAAGGTCTCATGAACCGTCTGGCCGGAGTCTCAGTAGATTATCTGGTCGTCGCGGCTATTTGTGCGATCAGTATAAAAATCGTCTGGATGTACTGGGCGCCGATCCTTGTGATGTCAATCCTGGCAGCCGTGTCAACTTATTACTTTTTGCGCTTTGTTTGCTGGCGGGCTTTTGACGATTACCATTTTGAACGATTTATTGCCCTGTGGGGTGAACTGACCGGAACTCTTAATTCCAGCCTGGTGCTCTTGCGGGTTACGGATCCGGAATTTAATACTTCCGTCGCTGAAGATATGGTTTACGGTAGTGGGATTGGTCTGTTTTTAGGAATGCCGGTGCTTATCTTGTTGACCGTTCCAATGAACTTTTTTAACAACGAACTGTACGGATATTGGATCGTATTCGGGCTGATCATCGGGTACCTGCTGTTGCTCTGGGGGCTCTGGCGCCTGATTGGCTTTATTAAATTCAAAAATCCTTATCCGAAACAGGTGGATTAACTAACATGAAAATTGGTTTTTTGGAAATATTTACCCTACAACGTCATTTGGCAAATACGATGCTAAATATAGTTTGTACTAGCCCCGATTCTCGGGGTAAATGCTACATTCGGCGTATTAAATTTTTATGTTACGTA
>DPVY01000092.1:0-647 GCA_003527965.1 Fidelibacterota bacterium | reverse complement strand
ATTTTTATGTTACGTAGTAGGGCTAATTTTGGGGACGACCCTCTTTGCTCAATCTTTACCCCAAGAAATCCTCTTTGTGCCCTGGGGCGCCGAGAATATGGGTAATGTTGAATTCAGCAGCGATCCCGACGGGCGGTTCGGTCCTCAGAATTTTCAGGTGATTGGCGATACCGTCTATCTGCTGGATCAACAGCATCAGGCGATTCACCGTTATTTTCAAAATAAACACATCGGTCATTTACGAACCCTGCGGGAGGCGCAGGACTTTATGATCCGGTCGGGTGATGATTATGTCTGTCTCGCAGATAATGCCCTGTACTTTTTTAAAGATGGAAAAGTCACCGATGTAGTCCGGCAAAAAGGACCTTTACCGCTCATTTGCAAAATTACCCGGCAGGAAAATGACATTATAGCCATCAATCACGACGGGACCGCAGCGCGTGTCCAGGGTCGGCAACTTGCCAGGATGAGCACTAAAGGAATACCAGTTATTGAGAATCGCTACCAGCTGCGCAAAATTTCAAGATCAGCGGCGGAAGTCACTGTTCTCGATAATCGGGGAGGACAAAAGACCAATATTCTGTTGGATATTCCATCCGATAACCTGGGCTCCTTTGAATTGGCGGGGGTTGACCGGAAGGGCACAA
>DPVY01000296.1 GCA_003527965.1 Fidelibacterota bacterium | reverse complement strand
AAAATATTTTACTGGTCGGTGTAGAGGTTCAGTCGGTAGGTTTAAATATAAAGACCGAAGGACGAGATATGGCCGTTCTTTTCGGAGACGGCGCCGGCGCGGCAATTATCACTCCTTCAGACGATAAAAGTGAGATTTTATCCACTCATTTATACGCTGACGGAAAATATGCCAAAGATTTATGGGTCGATGCACCGGTTGGGTATCAGAATCCGCGCATTTCAAAAGAGATGATAGACGAGGGACGCATTTTCCCCAAGATGAACGGTCGGCAGGTATTTAAACATGCGATTACAAAATTTCCAGAAGTCGTTATGACGGCATTAAAAGCAAACAATTGGACCATTGAAGACGTTGATCTGGTCGTTCCTCACCAGGCAAATATGAGAATTACCGAAGCCGTTGCCAAAAGACTGGGGTTGCCTCTTGAAAAAGTCTTTAGTAATATCCACAAGTATGGCAACACAACCGCAGCCTCAATTCCCCTGGCTTTGGATGATGCTTTTGAGGAGCAAAAACTTAAAAAAGGCGACAAGGTGGTAATAGCTGCTTTCGGGTCAGGGTTTACCTGGGCTTCAGCCGCTATCATCTGGTAAGATAAAGGGGGAGGTTATTCATTGCCAAATCTGAGTTTTTTAACTACAAAAAATCTTGATCTTTCCGATTCCCCTTTTGCAAAGAGAAAGCGCAGCTGGTCGCTTTTCTGGGCTATGGCATTCATCATCCTGATTGCTCTGCTATTTCCTAAAAACCGCTATAGTGAATATAATTACAAAATCAACGATATAACCCGATCTGCCATCATAGCGCCCTTTGACTTTCCCATTTTGAAATCTGAAGCGGAACTGGCTAACGACCGTAAAGAAACTTTGAAAAATATTCCCTTCGTTTTTCTTAAAAATGATCAAATCCAGCAAACTGAATTGTCCAACCTGGAAAACTTTTTTAAAGACATTGAAAAAGTACGCGTTGCCAGGAAAAAATATGAAGATTCTCAGCAGCTGCTGGACCGTTACCGTTATTCCAAAAAATACGACGAAATCCGGTCCATGACACAGACCGACTCAATTTCCTATAATAATCTCTTAAATCAATTACAGGAAAATAATAAATTTGATAAAAGTTCATCTGTATATACCGAGCTTCTATTCAATCCAAACAATCTCAAAGAAAATGTTAGTTTCCCTTCAAAATTTTATCCGCCTTTGCGACAAATACTCAGCGATCTGTACGCCCATCTTATTTTAGATATACCCAAAAGCGCCATTCTCAGCGATCGGATTGTTATTCTGCAAAATAATGAGGAGCTACTTGAAAATTTTGACCAATTTCTTACTCTTGAAGAAGCCTGGACAAAAGCAAAATTAACTCTTCAGGCTAAATTTCCGGAACAGGATTCTAAGATCATTAATACCGGGTATGAAATCATTGTTCACTTTTTGACTCCCAATCTGATATTCCAAAAAGAAATCACCGAATCCCGTCAACAAGATGCCATCAATAAAGTACCCATTAGCAAAGGCATGGTGCTTGAAAACGAAAAAATTGTTGATGCCAATACAAAAATAACGCCCGTGATATTCCATAAATTAGAATCCCTTTCCAAAGAGCGGGCCCGCAGAGCAAATATCCACGGCGGCATCCGAACCAGCCTTCCACTGATTGGCGATCCCATAACATTTTTTGGACAAATTCTGTTAATCTCCGCAATATTTTCCTTCTTTATTACTTTCCTGCTGGCATACCGGCGATCAATTCTGAGCAACCCGAAAATGGTTATTTTAATTGGAATTATTTTCCTTACGCAATCAATCTTTACGGTTATTTTTGTCAATAAACTCAATATTTCCGAATTTGCAATACCCCTGACAATCGCGGCAATGACCCTTACAATTCTATTTGACAGTAAAATCGCTTTTGTAGGTGCGGCAACAATTACAATAATTGTCGCTGCTCAGCTGCGGAGCAGCATCGACTTTATTATTATTTCTCTATTTGTCAACTCATTTGCCATTTATTCTGTTCGAATTTTACGCAAACGAAGTCAGGTCTTTTATTCCATTATATATATTCTAATCGGTTATCTAATCGCTATCAGCATAATAGAATTATTAAAATACTCCTCTATCGAGGCGATAGCGGATAGACTTTTTTATGCCGGAATCAACGGCGTCCTTTCTCCTTTCCTGGCTTATGGAATGATTAGTTTATTAGAGGTGATTTTTGGAATTACGACAGATCTGACCCTGTTGGAACTGGCTGATTTTAATCATCCGGTACTAAAGTTACTCTCAAAAGAAGCTACCGGCACATTCACTCATAGCATAACCGTTGGCAATCTCGCCGAAGCAGCTGCCGACGCCGTTGGTGCAAACGCTTTACTGGCCCGTGTCGGCGCCTACTATCACGACATCGGTAAAATCACAAAACCGGAATACTTTATAGAGAATCAGGCCTATGAAAGTAATAAACATGATAATCTTACTCCCAACCTGAGTGCGTTAATTATTATCAATCATGTCAAAGAAGGCATCCGTCTCGCAAAAGAATATAAACTGCCAAAAGCGATCATCGATTTTATTCCCTCTCATCACGGCACGACCCGGGTAGAATATTTTTACAGCAAAGCCTTGGAACAATCGGGATCAGATGTCAATGAATCGGACTTTAGATATCCGGGGCCCAAACCCTGTTCGAAAGAAACCGGAATATTAATGATCTGTGAATCCATTGAAGCTGCATCTCGCTCTTTAGAGAAACCTACCGTCGCTAATATCGAAAAAATCATCGATCAAATTATTGAAAAACGGCTAAAGGAAGGGCAGCTGGATCAATGTCCTCTCACATTAGTGGATATGAATAAAATAAAAGGTGATATCAAAGCCAATACGGGTATACTTCCGATTCTCAAAGGAATACACCATCTCCGCGTGGAGTACCCGGATCAGGAAAAGGAAATTCCTTTAAAATCAACTAAACAAAAAAATAAATCTTCTGCGACTTAATGTCTGTGCTTACAATTGAAAATAAGTATCCGGGATTTCAGATCCTGCGTCCTGCAACAGAGCACATTCTTCATAAAGTATTGAAAGAGGAAGCTGTCTCTTTTGCCCATGTCAATATTATTGTGACCGATGATAACACCCTTAATCGGCTAAAGAAGCAGTATTTTAACGATGATGTTCTGACGGATACAATCAGTTTCAATTTCAATGATCCCGGGCAAGATATAGACGGGGAAATATATATTAGCATAGACAGAATCCGCGCTAACGCCCGTAAATACAACAATCCCTTCCAACAGGAATTAGCCCTCGTTATTCTTCATAGCCTCCTGCATTTGATTGGTTATGAAGATCAAAATCCCGGAGATAGGCAAATCATGGACCGCCGTCAGCAAGTATACCTGCAACAGTTATCTGTTAAGCGGCTATACCGAACCCAAAAATCCCATAGGAAGAAATTATGATATTCGAGAAAACCGAAGTATGTAAGGAATTTGCCCGGTTAATTGAAATTGTACGAACCCTGCGCGGTTCAGACGGCTGTGAATGGGACCGGGCCCAAACATCCACGTCTCTCGCACCCTATTTTCTGGAAGAAGCCTATGAAACCATCGAGGCGATCCACGACGAAGACTATACAAAGATAAAAGAAGAGATGGGAGATTTGCTTCTACATATCGTATTCCAGTCCGCGATTGCTGAAGA